>DUUU01000358.1 GCA_012841485.1 Armatimonadota bacterium | reverse complement strand
GTCAGATGCGCGGGGAATCCCGCCTCGCGTGTGCGCTGGACATCGATCGCCTTCTGATCCCCCGTGAGCATCAGGGCCGGCACGCTCTGCATCCCGGGCAGGGCGCGAGCGCGCTTCAGGAACTCATAGCCATCCATGCCAGGCAGGTCGACGTCTGCCAGGATGAGGCCGGGGCGCTCTTCCCGCGCCCGTTCGAGGGCTTCCTCGCCGCTTGGGGCTGACGTGACGGAGTAGCCGACGATACCGAGTGCTGTCACCAGGATCTCGCGCGTGTCTGGATCCCCTTCGACCAACAGCACGCGCAGGTGATCCGGCGCCTGCTGCAGCCTATTGTCTGCGGACGCCGTCTCCGGTGCGGGGATGAGGGGGAGCTCTACCGTGAAGCGGCTTCCCTTTCCCGGACCTTCACTCTCGGCCGTGACGCTTCCTCCATGCCTCTCCACGAGCGCCTTCACCAGGGCCAGGCCGATCCCCATTCCGGCACCCTTGTGCTTGTCCATTTTCCCCTGCTCGAACATGCGGAAGAGGCGGGGAAGCTGCTCCGGCGCGATGCCGATCCCGGTATCCTCAACCACGATCCGCGCGTGCCCGGGATCCTGCGCCCGGCACGACACCCGGATTTCGCCCCCAGCCGGAGTGAACTTGATCGCGTTGGAGAGGAGATTCATCACCACTTGCTGCAGCCGGTCGGCGTCGCCGTTCACCCAGAGCCCGCTCTGCAGATCGACGTGCAGTGACAGCCGGGCATCCGCCAGATCGGATTGCTGGCCCTGAATTGCCGAGCGCACGATGGTGTCGAGGGCAACCGGGACGCAGCGAAGCTCGATCTTGCCACGTGCCACCCGCGAGAGATCCAGCAGGTCATTGACCAGGCGCGCCTGCAGGCGGGCGTTGCGGTCGATGATCTCGAGGGTGCGGCGCAACCGCCCATCCTCGGTCACAAGGTGGCGCAGCATATCGACGCCTGCCAGGATCGGGGCGAGGGGGTTGCGCAACTCGTGCGAAATAACCGTGATGAAGTGATCCTTGGCGCGGTTGGCATCCTGTGCCTCACGATAGAGGCGCGCGTTCTCGATGGCCAGGGCCGCACGGCGGCCCAGCTCCATGGCCTGCGTCAGGTCGCGGTGCGTATACCGTCTCGCCGACCGGGTGGAGACGATGTTGATCGCGCCGAGTACCCGTCCCCGCACCTCCATCGGCACCAGCATCGCCGAGTGCGCGCCAAGTGCCCGCATCTGCTCAAGGTGCTCGGGCGACCGGGCGATGGCTGCCAGCACATCGGGATGCACGCTCTCGAAGAGATGTGCCTCGCCAGCGCACAGGTCCGGCAGGGCCTCGCAGACAGCCTTGAGCGTAGGGGGCGGGAAGCCTACGAGCTTTTTGGCCAGCGCCTCGTCTGCCGGATCCGCAGTGGCTACTTCGGTGCGCTCCAGCCCGGAGTCGAAGATATAGACGAAGCACCAGTCCCCGAGGCCGGGCACGGCCAGGCGGGCCACTTGCGAGAGCGTTGTCTCATAGTCGAGCGAAGAGGCGAGTAATCGGCTTGCCTCCGCCAGGAAACGCTGGGCGATGGCGTCGCGCTTCCGCTCCGTAATGTCGCGCGCGATCGCCTGTATCCGGCCATCTGGCAGGAGCCTGGCGCTGACCTCAGCGATGCGAATGGAACCATCTTTGGTGCGGACCTGACGCTCAGTCACCACCGTCTTGCCGGCGCGGAGCTCGGGCAGATGCAAGGGGTGTTCGGACAGTTCCGAAGGCACGAATAAGTGGGTGACATTCATCCCCACCAACTCCTCGCGCGTATAGCCGGTGGTCTCCGCGGTGCGCGCGTTGGCCGCGAGGATCTGTCCCTCCGCATCCAACACCGCGATCGGATCCGACGCCTGCTCCATCAGCATCCGGTAGCGGCTCTCGCTCAGTCGGAGGGATTCGGTTGTGCGATGGCGCTCAATGGCATACGCGATGTGGTAGGCGATGGTCTGGGCTACCTGTACCTCCTCATCGGTGAACACGTGCGGCTCGCCGTAGTAGACCATCAGCTTCCCTACCAGCCGGTGGTGGTGGACGAGCGGAATGAACGCGATCGCACGAATACCTTCCGTCTGGAGCACCTCGGGAAGTGGAGTGGATTCGGGCGCCCTCGCCACGTCGGCGATGAGCACGGGGCGGGGGTCCTGAACATCAGGTGGCCAAGGCGTGTGACCTTCGACAGCTTTGCGGTACTCTTCCGAGAGGCCCCGCCACGCCTTGAAGCGCATCACCTGATCGGCATCCAGCAGCAGGAGCGAGGCGCGGTCAGTTCCCAAAGCGCGGGTGAGACCGTCAAGCGCCTTCTCGTAAATCTGCGCCAGATCCTCGGCCTCGCTGACGGCTGTGGCCGTATCGTAGATCACGCGCAGCTGGTCATAGCGGCGGCGTACCTTCTCCTCCTCCCTGACGCGGTGTGTGATATCTTCAAAGACGACGACGGCGCCCGTCACCTTGCCCCCGCGGCGCATAGGCGCTGCGGATGCCAGGCCCACAAGCCACCGGTCACCGGGCAGGCGGATGTGAACCTCCTCCTGATAGATCACCTCGCCGCGCTGGAGGGCACGCAGGGCGGGGATCTCTTCCAGGGCGTAGGGGCGTGTGCAGTCCGCCGGGTAGATGGCATAGAGAGTGCTCAATTCTTGGACCGGGGTGCCGGGCGCAAGGGCCATCCCCGCTGCTTCGCGCGAAGCCCGGTTTTGCAGCTCGATGGTCGCATGGGCGAGGTCGGGGCCCTGGATGACGAGCGCGGGCAGGGGGATGCTATCGAGCACGACCCGCAGCCGGTCGCTCTCTTCTTGCGCCCGTTGTCGCGTCTGAACCGTCCGGATCGCCCCGGCCGCGTGCGCTGCGAAAGCCATGAGCACGCTCTCGTCTTCCGGGCTGGGGCCCTGCGGCGGCATGGCCGGGTTATAGACCTCGAGTATGCCGACCGGCTCCGCGTCGAGGATGAGAGGCGCCAGGAACACGCTCTGCAGTCCGGCGGCGCGCATCTCCTCGCGCCTCACCCATCGGGAATCCGCGCCGATGTCGGCGATGTAGAGCGGTCTGGCCTGCCCCAGCACCACGCCCACGATCCCCTCATCCAGCGCCAGGTTCCGCCTGCTGGCTGCGTCACGACCAACGCCGGAGTAGGCGAAGGTCTCCAGCTCGCCGCTCTCCTCCCGCCGGATCATCACATGGGCTGCCGATGCGGAGAAAAGCGAGCGCAACAGATCCGCTGTCTCTTCCGCGACCTCAGCGAGGGACTTGGAGACGGCGCATTGCTGCACCAACAACAGGAGCGTCTCCAGTAGTTTGTGGCGGTGTTCGGTCGGGATCCTCCTGTCTTCGGATATCCGCATCTCGTCGGCCTCCCGGGGGTCCTAGATCATGACGATGATACCCGGTCTCGTCTCGGTTCATGCGCGATGGGGGGCCTCCTCATCGCGGCGGGGGCCGGGCGACGCGAGGTTTCAGGGAGGCAGGGCACCTGCCCTGGTGGCACGCTCTCTATGGCAGGGCGTCGTGCGTCTGTGTGGCGTGGTTCCAACGCGGCGAGGGCTCAGCGGCGAGGGCGGACGAAGGCGTTCAGGAGCGCGCTCACGATTCCCATCACCACGGAACCAAAGAGCGCCGCGAGCAGGGTCTGAAGCGGTTGTCCGGGAGCCCCGACGCGGAACCCCTCGATTCCGAGCTGGCCGACGAGCAGGAAGAGGAGCGCGTTGATCACGATGCCGATGAGGCCGAAGGTCATGCAGCGCAAGGGCATGGCGAAGAAGCTCACCACCGGTCGGATGACGGCGTTGACGAACGAGAGCGCGATCACGGCGAGCACTGCCCCGCTTGCGCTTCCAATCACGAGCGGCAGGCCGAGTTGCTGCGCCAGGATGCTGGTAATCCAGAGGGCGGCGACCCCCACTAACAACCGGATCACAATTCCCTTGATCAAAGCAAGACTCCCTCAAGTGCCAGAAGACGCCGCTTCCACGACAGGCCAGCCAGATAGCCGCCCAGGCCCCCATCGGCGCGCACCACGCGATGGCATGGGATCAGCAGCGGCACCGGGTTGCGCGCCAGCGCCGAGCCGGCGGCGCGCGCCGCGCCGGGATAACCGGCTTGCGCGGCT
>DUUU01000357.1 GCA_012841485.1 Armatimonadota bacterium | reverse complement strand
CGGCCGATTCGGCCGCCGCCCTCGCGTGCTCTCAGGGTAGGGTGACCGTGATACTGGCGGTCGTTGTATTGTTTCCGAAGTCAGTGGCTTCGGCGGTGATCGTGTGCGCGCCTCGGCTCCACATCGCGGTGTTCCAATAGAAGACGTAGGGCGCGCCGAACCGAGAGCCAAGATGGATCTTGCCGTCCACCTTCACGGTCACCCGGTCGATCATCTGATCATCCACGGCGCTCACCTCGATGCGGGCCGTGCCCCGGAGGGGTGCGCCATCGCTTGGCGAAACGAAGCTCACCTGTGGCGGCACGATATCGGGGAAGCGGCCACCCAGCGGCGCGCCGCCGCCGGAGACGGCCAGAGCGTAGGTCTGGCGCGGGTCCTCTACCGGGAAGACGACGTTGGCGCCCTCGATGTAGAACTCGTAGATCCCCTCGGCCGGCTGGTCGATCTGCACCATCTCGACGTTGTTGACCTGATCCGGAACAGTGGCGCCTGGTGCCCGGTTGCCATAGATCACCGTGCCATCCGGGGCGACGACGCGCAGGTTCAGATCGTTCACCAGGGCGCGTTGGGCGATCGGAGTCGCGGGGGGATCCGTCCACACAATGTTGACGATGAGCGGCTCCGAGGAATTCGTGACGCGGTAGCGCAGCCGGTGGTGTTGATCGGTCATCAGGCCCTGCGGGCGGTCAATCCAGAACAGAGTGCGAGGCTGTTCCGGGAAGAGCGACCGGGCGAGATCGATACGGCCCCATCCCTGAACGCCATTGGGGCGGTTGAAGACCTCACGCATGGCCTCCGTGCCGTACTGGCCCGGACTCATGTCATACGCTCCGTTGATCAGCACCGCCTTCACCAGCGCCGCCGATGGATTCCAGCTCGGTCTTCCCTTGGCGAAGTACTCCCGGACGAGGGCGCAGGCGCCCGCCGCGAGCGGTGTCGCCATGCTTGTGCCTCCCATGTAGCAGTACTTGCTGCGCGAGCTCCCATCGCGGTAGGGGCCGGCGAACGGACCCCAGCCGCTGCCGCCTGCGTGGGCTGCCGGACGTGACCAGACGGAGATGATGTTGGTGCCCGGTGCGACCAGGTCGGGCTTGATCCGGCCATCGGCTGCGGGCCCGCGGCTGCTGAAGGCGGCCATTCCGTCGGGGTTGTCCGAAGTGTAGTCCTCGTTGAAGGGTGCCCACGGGAACAAGACACCCCAGGTGCTCTTCGATGCGCCTCCCCAGTTCTCGCTCGGCGGGCGGTAGCCCTCGCTCGCGCCAATAGACAGGATATTCTTGGCGCTCGCTTCCGGAGAGATGGACGGGGGAAGTTGGTCGATCACGCCGTCGGAGTTGGCATCCTCGCCCTCGTTACCAGCCGCGAAGAGCAAGACCATATCCGGGTTCTCGTAAACGAAGCGATCCAGCTCGGCGCATTCTCGCCCGTACCAGCCGCGCCGGGTCTCTTCCGGGGCATAGACGCTGCCCCAGGAGTTCGAATGAACGCGCGCGCCCAGTTCGTAGGGCTCGGTAAAGAGGTCATAGATGTTGTTGGGAACGCCGCTGAGTCCCCCGTAGCGATCCAGGAGAGACTGGACGACCAGGCGTGCCTCTGGGGCGACGCCGGCGAAGGAGTTGTCGTAGCGATGGCGCGTTGGGTCGCTCCCCGAGTTGATGCCACTCCCGAGAATGGAGCCGGCGCAGTGCGTGCCGTGGCCATCAGGATCATCCCAGAGATCGCCAGGGCGTCTTCCCAGGGGAACCCCTCGGATGACGCGGCCTCTGAAATCCTCGTTCATGCTGTCGAGGTTGCCGGTGTCGAGACCGGTATCCGCCACTCCAATCACCTGGCCCTGGCCATACAGCCCGCGCAGGCGCGGGCTTCCCGAGCCGGCGGCCCGCATGATGGTCGCACTGCGGTCGTTCATCAGGCGCTTGGTCCGGGCAATCTGAACCCAGCGCACCTCCGACGTGCGCGCGAGTTGGGCGGCTAGTTGGGGCGAGCCGATCACGGCGATCCGGTCGCCCGAAACATCCAATACGCCGGCGCCATACTGCTTCAAGCGCTGCCCCAAGATCACTCCCTCGGTGCGCGTGAAGGTTTCCGCGACCAGCGGCACGGTCGCCCTATGGCGCAGGACCACGGGGTCTATCTTGTAGGCGGGATGGAAGGGGCCCACCCAGCGGACGAAGGAGAACCGCGTCGGCAGCGCGGCCGCCTGCGCCAGCGTCATTCGGGCAATGTAGGTGTAGTCCGGCACGTAGCTCTCGAGGACGATGCCGAGCGAACGCACGGCTTTCAGCCACTGCGTGCGCACGGGGCCCTCGAACTGCAGCAGGAAGCGCGAGGTGTCGCGGGCCGACATGGGCGGCATGCGCAGGCTTTGCTCCACCTGGGGTTGGCGTTCCAGCGGATCGAAGGTTGCGTACTGAAGCCGGATGAAGGGCCCGCGCCCCTCTGGCGCGCTATCCGCCGCCAGTGGTGCTAGCGCGACCACTCCGGCAAGCAGCTGGGACCACATGACGATTGAAGACCAACGGCGAGGGTTACGAATCGGTTGCGCTCTCAAGGCAGTCTCCTCCCCCGGGGTCGCGCTCACTAACCGGGCGATTCCAGGCTTCGGGCCTGATGCCCTCCGGAGCCCGCGCGGCGCTCTCCCCCCGTCTGAGCGTGGCGGGCGGGGCGCAACGATGCCGGCAGGCCAGGGTAGGGCTGCGGCCATGCCTCTGGGATGAGCAGGTGACGCGGGCCGCCGAGGCACGCGAAATCACCAGGAAGCAGTATAACACAAGGGTGAACCCGAGTCAAGCTGAAGAGCTGAAGGAGTCCGAGGCGGCGTTCCAGAACATGCCGGCAACCAGGCATGCGCGCCCCGGCACCGGTTGCGGCGAACGGGCGGGAGAGGCTTCGATGGGCTCCCATCCTCTCAGGCGCATGCATCCCCCTGGGGGTCTCTCGGAGCATCGGATGAAAAGTGGCTGGTGGCATGATATTCCGTGGTTGAAGCATGGCTGGTGGCACTACGTTCCGCACTGCCTGCTGGCGGTCGCGGCGCTCCTGCTATTCCATCGGCTGCGCCTGGTGCTCGCGCCCTTCATCATCGCCTATCTCCTGGCGGCGGCGCTCGATCCCCTCGTGGTGCAGATGGAAGGCCGCGGCTGGCGCCGGGGCAGGGCTGTGCTCTGCATCTATGCCGTTTTCCTGCTCCTCTTCCTCATCTCGCTCTTCACCCTTCTCCCCGTGGCAGTCGCCCAGGTGGGCGAGTTCGCCAGAGAGGTGCCGGTCTACATCGAGAAGGCGCCCCGACTCTTCGAGGATGCCCGCCAGCGCCTGGGGGCCGTCGAGATCCCTCAGTACCTGCGGGATGCCATCACGCGGCATGTCGGGAGCATCGCCACCACCGTCGCCAAGCGTGTGGCTGCCTGGGCCCAGGGGATCATCGGCTCTTTTGGCTTCCTTCTCTGGCTCGTGCTCATCCCGGTGGCGACCTTCTTCCTGCTCAACGACATTCAGCGGGTGCGCGCGAATCTGCTCCGCCTGGTGCCAGAGCAGCAGAGGAGCGTGGCGCAGGCGATTGCCGCCGATGTGGCGGACGTCTTCATCCGCTACCTTCGCGGCCTGGCGATTGTCGCGGTGCTCTACGGGCTTTTTCTGCTGGTGACCCTGCTCTTTCTCGGCATCCCCTATGCCGTCGCCCTCGGGGTCATGGCGGGCGTGCTTTACCCCGTTCCCTACCTGGGCCCCTTTGTGACGACCGCCACCATCCTCGTGGTCGGCGCGGTGACTGAAGGGTGGGGAGTGGCGCTGGCGGCGGTGGGGCTCTCGCTCTTCTGGAACCAGGTGTTCGACCTGTGGCTCTTTCCGCGGATCGCGGGCCGCTCGGTGGAGCTGCATCCGGTGGTCTGCATGATGGCGCTTCTCGTCGGCGCGGATCTTTTTGGCCTCCCGGGGATGCTCTTCGCCTATCCCGCGGCAGGAGCGGTGCGGATCATCGGGTTGAGGCTGCTCTCCCACCTCCGCTCGCAGCCGCCGGCTGCCTCCGGCGACTTGGAGAGAGGGGAGCCGGAGCCGTCGCGCGCGGTCGGCAAGCGCATGGAATAGCCAGACGATGGGCGGCGCGATCACGCGGCCGGCCCACTGCTCCACGATGACCGCCACATGCGCCAGGGCAGCATCTTGTTGGAGGGATTCAAGTGAGAAGACCACTGCAGTTTGGAGCCTTGCTCTGGCTGGCGGCGGCGCGGACCGGCCTCGCCACTCCAAGCACCGCGCCCCTCGAAGGGGCCCTCGCGTTGCCGACGCAGATGGTTCCCACTGGCGAGTCGGTTCAGGTGGCGCTGCCGGCGCTGCCCGCGCGGCCGGGCAAGGTGCTGGTCCTGCGTTTCCAGGCGTTCTGCCGCAATCAAACGGAAGCGGGCTGCAACTACAACGCCACGCTGATGATCAATGACAGCCCCATCGGGCGCTTCACGACGGCAGGCGAGGAGCGTCTTCTCGGGAGGGAGCCCTCGTTCGAGCTGCGCAAGAGTTCGGCGGGGAGCTTCCCGGCGCTCAGCAGCACGGCGCTGATGCTTATGTTCGCGCCAGATGCGGTCTCGGCCAACGCCATGGCGACCGATGGTCAGGGGGCTACCTTCTGCCTGGAGATCGGCGATCTGGCGCGCGGCGTGGATGGGAACGTGCTCACCCTGCGCAACAACCTGAAGCGGCCACTCGCCTCCGGAGGCGGCGAGGTGGTTGTGGAGCGCCTGGAAGTCGGCTGGCTCGACCGCGCCGCCCTCCCCGCGCCCAAGAGCGAGGTGCCCCCGCGCGGGGCAATCGCAGACGCGGTAGCCGCCGGGGGCATGCGCCTCTGCCAGGCGAAGGGCGGCGGCTTCGCGATACAGTGCGAGGGCGTGGAGGTCCGGGTCGAGACCACGTTGGAGATGCGGCCCGAACTCCCCTCTATCCTGGTGGCGGACGATGCCCCATCTGGCGATGCGCCGCGCCGGGAGATCGAGCGCTGGGGGCCGGCGGGCTACCGCATGACCGCGACGTGGCCGGGTCTCACGCTGGTCCGCACTCTGGAGCTGCGCGACGGCCTGACATGGTGGCGCGAGCGCTGGACCAACACTGGGCAGGAAACGCGCGGCGTGCCGTTCCGGCATCGCGTCTTCTTGCAGGATGAAGCCGCGCGCTTCTGGATCGGTGGCTCGCCAGAGAACGCCGGGCTGGCATCGGGCGCGCAGAACCCGACGCTCTTCCTGGAGTCGCGGGCCCGTCCCGGGCAGGGCCTGGGGATCGTGGCCGAGAGCGACTGGCTGCGCCTCCTGATGTCGCTGCGCGCGCGTGCCGGGGTGGGCGAGATCTACTCGGAGGTGCTGGCGCTGGCCCCTGGGAGCAGCATCGACTTCACGCTCACCCTGTCGCCGGCGCGCGATCAGGGGGGATACTGGTCGTTCATCAATGCGCTGCGCCGCCGCTGGGGGTGCAACGGGGTAACGATGGAGCGCCCCGTATTCTGGGGCTATGCTCGGGCTAGCGGTGAGGGAACGCCCGAGGCCAGGGCGGCCCGCGCCCTCGGGCATCTGGGCCCCATCACAGTCGTGTTGGGCCCCTGGCAGCGGCTGGAGCCGGATGCCCGCGTCGTTGCCGCCGGCAAGTACCCTCGCCTTCCCGAGGGGGCGCCGCGCGCACCGGGCGCCTGCCCGGATTTTGATGTGGAAGCGTTCCTGTCGCG
>DUUU01000356.1 GCA_012841485.1 Armatimonadota bacterium | reverse complement strand
GGCGACAGGAGGCAGTTCGCCTCGTCTGCGGCTTTGACCCATGATAATCGAAAGGCCCTGCGTCCCCCAGAGGGCCTCGTTGACGATCCCCCTCGGATCCGGTATACTGAGGGCACAGATTCCTCGCGTAGTGCCTACGTGTCTGTATATACTCTGTGTTGGGGAGGTCAAAGGCAGCGCATGGTAGACATGGAAACCATCGTATCGCTGTGTAAGCGGCGTGGGTTCATCTTTCAGAGCAGCGAGATCTACGGCGGGCTTGGAAGCACCTGGGACTACGGGCCGCTGGGCGTGGAGCTCAAGCGCAACGTCAAGGAGGCGTGGTGGAACACCGTGGTGCGCCGGCGCGGCGATATGGTCGGCCTCGACGCCGCCATCTTGATGCACCCGCGCGTCTGGGAGGCCTCCGGGCACGTGGCCGGCTTTGCCGACCCGATGGTGGATTGCCGGAAGTGCAAGCAGCGCTTCCGTGCCGACCATCTGGAGAGCCTGGAGAAATGCCCGGAGTGCGGCGGCGACCTCACGGAAGCGCGCATGTTCAACCTCATGTTCAAGACGTTCATGGGGCCCGTCGAGGATGAGGCGGCCATCGTCTATCTGCGCCCTGAGACCGCACAGGGCATCTTCGTGAATTTCGAGAACGTGCGCGAGACGATGCGCAAGAAGCTCCCCTTCGGCATCGCTCAGATTGGCAAGGCGTTCCGCAACGAGATCACCCCCGGGAACTTCACCTTCCGCACGCGCGAGTTCGAGCAGATGGAGATCGAGTTCTTCGTCAAGCCGGGCGAGGATGAGGAGTGGTACCAACGCTGGATCCAGGACCGCCTGCAATGGTACCAGGAGTATGGGATCCGGCCGGAGAAGCTCCAGCTTCGCGAGCACGCATGCGACGAGCTGGCCCACTACGCCAAAGCCTGCACCGACATTGAATACGAGTTCCCCTTTGGCTGGTCCGAGTTGGAGGGGATCGCCAACCGGACGGACTTCGACCTGCGCCAGCATGCCGAGCACTCCGGGCGTGACCTGACCTACTTCGATGAGCAGGCGCAGGAGCGCTACTTCCCCTATGTCATCGAGCCCTCCGCCGGCGCCGACCGCGCGACGCTGGCGTTCCTGGTGGATGCCTACCACGAGGAGGAAGTGCGCAAGGAGAAGCGCGTTGTTCTTCGCTTCCATAAGGCGCTCGCGCCGATCAAGGCCGCCGTCATGCCCCTGAAGCGCAATGAGCCGCGCATCGTCGCCGTGGCTAAGGAGTTGGCCGATAACCTGCGCAAGTGCATGTCTGCAGTGTACGACGATACCGGCTCCATTGGCCGCCTCTACCGGCGCCAGGATGAAATCGGCACGGTGTGGTGCCTCACCGTCGATTTCCAATCGCTGGAAGACCAGACGGTCACCGTGCGCGACCGCGATACGATGGAGCAGATTCGGCTGCCGATTGCCGAGGTGCCCGCGCGCTTGAAGGAGCAGCTCGATAACGCCTGCTAACCCAAGGGTCCGGGCCAGGCGCCGCGTCTGCTAGTTATCGATATGACGAGGTCACGGAGGCTACTTCTCCGTGGCCTCGCTTTTTTCGGGGTTGCCTGGCCCGCGTTCGGCCGTGGAGTCCCCGCTCCTCTTCTTCCCCTCGGTTTGATACCCGTTTGGCACAGCAATTGCTCGATGCACCCTGCCGGTTTGGGACGACCCTGCCACCGCGCGCGGATTGCGCCGCCGCGATGCAGAGCGTTGGGCGCCAGCTCACGCCGGGTCGCCGTGCCGGAACGACGCAGATTCAAGCCGGAGGGAGGAACCTCGAGCATGCCTTGGAGCAAACGATTCCTGTGGATGGCAGGGATATCCGTGATGGTGGTAGGAGCGGCGCCGGCCGGGGCGACACCACGGGTGAGGGTGGATGGCAAGATCGTGCGCGGCGCTCCGGTCATGGTCATCGGTGGGCACGCCATGGTGCCGGTGCGCGGCGTGATCCAGCGTATTCCGGGGGCGCGAGTCCATTGGGACGCGCCGCATAAGCGCATCATCGTGACGCGTGGCAAGCAGCGGGTGCGCCTGCACCTCTATAGCGGCTACGCTCACCTTGATCACGAGGCGGTGCCGCTGGATGTGCCCGTGGTGATGCGCGATAACCAGGCGTTGATGCCGCTGCGTTTCGTCAGCGAGTTTCTCGGCGCGCAGGTGAGCTACCATCCCGAGAGGCGCCTGGTGGATATCCGCAGTGGCCAGCCGGGCACGCAGGTGGCGGGCTATCGTAGCCGGTCCGTGGCGAGCAGCGTTCCAGGAAGGGTGGACATCGGGGGAATCACCCTGGTGACGTTGCCGACTCCGGGCGAGCACAGTTCGGTCGAGCGGAGAGCCGCGGAGGTGACCGACCGTCTGACGGAGGCCACGCCCGCCCTGTTTGAACGCGGAGAGTTCAACCTTCACCGCCTATGGCTGGGGAGCGCCGGTGGCGATCCGGTGATCTGCATCGGCAATCAGGCGGTGGTGCGGGTGACCCAAAAGGACGCCGAGGCGTTGGGGGTGCCGCAAGATCAGGTGGCCCGAACCTGGCTGGCGCAGATGCGCGACGGCTTGCGTCGCGTCTATGGCCGGCGCTGAGATCGCGGAGCCTCACACCCGGATGGAGAAGAGTGGCCGGAGGGCAGGGAGAGACCCTGGGGAGCAGGCGGGATCCTGCTCCCGGGGTTCGAAACCTCCCAGGAGAGTGCGGGCCACCGCCCGGATCGGCCTAATCACCGAATCCCAAACGTGTCTTCATTCTCCTTGACAGCTGGCATGGCGTTCTGCTATACTGACCGCGGATAGCGAGTGGCTATCCTCTTTTTTTGCGTGCGCTCCTGACCCTCGGGATCTGGGTGTTCGTGACAGACGCTCTGCTCCTACTTCCATCGAAGTGGACCCGGGTTGCTCTCCGCACCTCACGCTCGGATGGGTCTGGTGGCGCCGGCCGTGAGCGCCGATGCCGCAGCGGCGCGCGCTTTCTGAAGGAGATTCGATGGCTGTCAGCGTTGTGATCGGGGCCCAGTGGGGCGATGAGGGTAAGGGACGCGTGGTGGACTACCTGGCGCGCGATGCGGCAATCGTCGTGCGCTACCAGGGCGGGAACAACGCGGGACATACGGTTGCCGCCGGCGACACCGAGCTGAAGCTGCACCTCATCCCCTCTGGCATCCTGCACCGCGAGACCCTCTGCGTTATCGCCGATGGCGTCGTCATCGATCCCGCGGTACTGGTGCAGGAGATGGCCACCCTCCGCAGCCAGGGTATCAGTCTCGATAACCTCCGCATCAGCGGCAATGCGCACGTGATCATGCCGTATCACCGCCTGCTCGATACCCTGGAGGAAGAGCGTCGCGGAGGCAGCAAGATCGGCACCACCGGCCGTGGCATCGGACCCGCATACGCGGACAAAGCCGCCCGCAAAGGCCTTCGCATCTCCGACCTGGTGAGCGAACGCATGGTGGAGCGCGCCCGCCCCGTGATCGAAGAGAAGAGCGCGCTGCTCCAGGCCGTCTATGGGGCCGAGGCGCTCGACGTCATGGCGATCCTCGATCAGATGGCCACCTACGCGGATCAGCTCCGGCCCTACGTACACGACACGATCTCGCTCGTCACGAGCGCCGTCGCGGCCGGGCGGAACGTCCTCTGCGAGGGGGCTCAAGGGACGATGCTCGACATCGACCACGGCACCTATCCTTTCGTCACTTCGTCGCACACGGTGGCCGGCGGGGCCTGCCTTGGAACCGGAATCGGCCCGCGCCACATCGATCGCGTCATCGGCGTCAATAAGGCTTACACGACTCGGGTGGGGAGGGGGAGCTTCCCCACAGAGCTCCACGATGCGACGGGCGATTGGATCCGGAAGCAGGGCGCCGAGTTCGGGACTACCACGGGCCGTGCGCGTCGCTGCGGCTGGCTCGATATGGTCGCTCTGCGCTACGCGGTGGCGATCAACAGCCTCGACAGCCTGGCGCTGACGAAGCTGGATGTGCTCACCGGGCTTCCCACCGTCTGCATCGGCGTGGGCTACAGGATCGATGGCAAGGTGCGCGAAAGCCTGCCGCATCTCCAGGAGGAGTTCGACAGGAGCGACCCGGTTTACGAAGAGCTTCCCGGGTGGACGGAAGATATCACTGGTGCGCGTCGCCTGGATGATCTCCCGGCGAACGCGCGTCGCTATCTCGAGCGCGTGGAAACCCTGGCCGGCGTTCCCCTCAGCATGGTCTCTGTGGGGCCGCGCCGCGATCAGGCACTGATTTTGGACTAAGGTTCATTTCAAGAGGTGTGGGGGCTTCTCGGCCTCTGCACCCTCGAATCGGTATGAAACCCACCGCCAGGGCGAAGCGCATGCTTGCTGAGGAGCAGGTGTCGGCCGAGACGGTGGATCCACTCATCCTCCCCTTCGCGCCGCTTGTTCCGAGGCCTGGCGGTTGCGCGTAGGCAACGCGCTGCATCGCCTGATGATCCGCATGCCTTCTCCCAGGACTGCGAGAAGAGGAGCGCGGATCTGCCCGCGCGGGCATGCAGAGGAGCGCGCTCGCCTTGCCGGACGCCCATGAGGCTATTGGGCAGCGCGGTGACCGCGCGGTTCTGATGGAACTGCGACCACGTCCTCAACCGGGCGGTTGCGCCCGCCCTCGGGTTGGGCGCGGCTCGCCGATTGGTACATCTGCTGCAGATTGCTCATCGGGAAATTCGGGGAGGTATCGACGGGCCTCGACAGCATCGCGAGGAGGGTCCGTGAGGGCAGAAGCGCCCGGCAAGAGCGCGTCGCACGCGGTTTCGGCGTGTTGACACTCAGAATCGATTATGCTAGAATAGCCGGGTTCGCTGCCGGAGCGCCGGTAGCGTTGGGACTACACACTCTATAGCGTGTAGTCTTTTTGTCAGGTGGCCATCACTAGCCCCTGCCGGCAAAGGTACTGTTAGAGGAAACTTTATGTCGAAATCGCTGATTATTGTGGAGTCGCCGGCCAAGACGAAGAGCCTGAAGAGCTTCCTGGGTTCCGGCTTTCAGATCGTGGCGTCGATGGGGCATGTGCGCGATCTACCGAAGACGCGCCTGGGTGTTCGCGTGGACCACGACTTCCAGCCAACCTATGTCCAGATCCCGGATCGCAAGGAGACGCTCGAGAACCTTCGTAAGGCGGTGCAGGGCGCGGACCAGGTCTACCTGGCCTCTGACCCCGACCGCGAGGGGGAGGCAATCGCCTGGCATCTCAAGGAGGCCTTGCGGCTGGAAAACCCGCTTCGCATAGAGTTCAACGAGATCACCCCTCAGGCGGTGCGCGAGGCGTTGCAGCACCCGCGCACGCTCGATGTGGACCGCGTGAACGCGCAGCAGGCGCGCCGTGTGATGGACCGGCTTGTCGGCTACAACCTGAGCCCGCTTCTCTGGAAGAAAGTGAAGCGCAACCTGAGCGCAGGCCGTGTGCAATCCGTCGCCGTCCGGCTGATCGTGGACCGCGAAGCCGAGATCGAGGCATTCGTGCCGGTCGAGTACTGGTCGATTGCCGCCATGCTCACGCCGCTTGATCAGGAGTTTCCCTTCCAGGCGAAGTTGACCCATCGCGCGGGCAAGAAGGTTGAGGTGGGCACTGGCGATGAGGCGGAGGCGATTGTCGCCGCCCTGCGCACTGCGACCTACGTCGTGCGCAGCATCAAGCGGCGCGCGCAGCGCCGCCACCCGTCGCCGCCCTTCATTACCTCGACGCTGCAGCAGGATGCCGCGCGCAAGCTCGGTTTCAGCAACCGGCGCACGATGAGCATCGCTCAGCAGCTTTACGAGGGAATCGACCTGGGCGACGAGGGCACGGTGGGTCTGATTACCTACATGCGCACGGACTCCGTGCGCATCTCGCAGCAGGCGCTCGATGAAGCGCGTGCCTACATCGCCGAGCGGTGGGGCAAGGAGTACATTCCCGCGACGCCGCGTACGTTCAAGTCCAGGAAAGGCGCCCAGGATGCCCACGAGGCGATCCGGCCGACCGGGATCCAGCGTACGCCAGACGCGGTGAAGCCATACTTGACCCATGACCAGCAGCGCCTGTATCGACTGATCTGGGATCGCTTTGTGGCGTGCCAGATGGCATCCGCGGTGTTCGACGTGACCACTGTGGAGATCGGCGCGGGCGAGTTCACTCTGCGTGCCGTCGGGTCGGTGATGAAGTTCCCCGGATTTACCATTCTCTATACCGAGGCTCGCGATACCGCTGAGGATGAGGAGAGCGCCGCGCTGCCCCTGCTGCAAGAGGAGCAGGCGCTGAAACTGATCGAGCTGCTTCCCCGCCAGCACTTCACCCAGCCCCCGCCCCGCTACACCGAGGCGACCTTGGTGAAGGAGATGGAGGAGAAGGGGATCGGCCGCCCGAGCACCTATGCGTCGATCATCGGCACGATCCAGGAGCGCGGCTACGTGCTGCTGGAGGAGAAGAAGTTTCGTCCGACCGAGCTTGGCCGCCGGGTCACCGAGTTCCTGGTGAAGCACTTCCCCGACATCATGGAGGTGCGCTTCACTGCCGCCATGGAGTCGGAGCTAGACGAGGTGGAGGAAGGCAAGGCGGCCTGGGTAGAGGTGGTGCGTGACTTCTATGATCCCTTCTCGCGCGAGCTCACTCGTGCCGAGGAAGAGGCGGAGCGCGTCAACATCGAGCCGCAGCTCACCGACGAGCCATGCCCCGTGTGCGGCCGGCCGATGGTGATCCGCGAGAACCGATTCGGCAGGTTTCTCGGCTGCTCCGGCTATCCGGAGTGCAAGGGGACCCAGCCGATCCTCAAGCGGGTCGGGGTGCCGTGTCCAAAGCCGGAGTGCGAGGGCGAGATTGTCGAGAAGCGTTCGCGGCGCGGCCGTGTCTTCTATGGGTGCTCTGCCTATCCGCAGTGCGATTTCGCTGTCTGGCAGCGCCCCGTCAATGTGCGCTGCCCGCAGTGCAACTCGCTTATGACCGAGGGGACAAAGCGAGGCGGCAAGGGGCGCTATCGAAAATGCCTCAACCGCGAGTGCGCGTACACGATGGCGGTGGAGGAGGAAGAGCAGCCAGCGCCCACGCCCGCATGATACCCTGTGGGCGTAAACACCCGCGCTGCGCGCGAGCGAAGCCCTACCGGCTGGTTCGGATAGGCCCGAAGGGGCTTTGCTGAGAATCAGCGCGGGTCTTCAGGCCCGCGCACAACGCCTCTGCTCCTTTACCTGGCGCGCCCGATGATGAGGGACGCGCGCCGGCGCAGCTCGCGCAGAGCGCGTCCCGATGTTGGGTGGCGCCAGAGGAGCGGGAGAACCTTCCCGAAGAGCATGGAGTGCACAGAACCGCGCGCGTTCCGCCGTGTGAGGAGATGCCGGTAGAGAGGCGAGTGTTCCTCGCTCCAGCGGCGTTTATACTCCTCGTCGCCGCGTCCGAAGCTGAAGGTGGTCGCCACGCCTCGCTCTTGCAGGTCGTCCAGGATCGCGGCTACGAGGAGGCCGCCCGGGGAGTGGAGGGCCACCTCGTGGGAATACGCGGTCGAGTAAAGGAGCATCTGCTCATCCTCCAGGAAGCCCCAGCCTACGGCAATCGGCCGCTCGTCCATGAGGAGTCGGCATAGGTAGAGCTGGCCAGATTTCTGAAACTGGAGCGCCGTCTCCACCGCCCATGCCCGGTAGCCAGGGAACTGGAAGAGGCTGGTCTCACCCCGTTGCGCCCAATGGCGCGTGTGGAGATCCGCCAACTCCTCCAGGTACTCCTCCACCTCCCGAACCTCCGTCGCGCGCGAGAAGCGGATTGGACCTCGCTCCTCAATGCGCCGGCGGTGACGCTCGATGCTGTGACGCATCGTCCTCTTCACGCACTTGCGCCATGGACGGGTGCCGAAATGGATCCAGCGTGCGCACTCCATGACTTGCTGCTCGTGGCGCCAGCCTGCCGGCACTTTCGCGGAGCGCGTGCCCAGGCCATCCCCGGGCACGTAGCGAAAATCGGCGACCTCCCACTCATCGCTGTGCGCTTCCACGAGCGCCCACAGTCTCGCGGCATCATCCTCCGGGAGCAGCAGGATACGCGCGAAATCGGCATATTCAGCCGCGATGAAGCGGAGCACTCGCGGCGCCAGGGATCCGCCCGCCCCGCGCGTGATGCACAGGGGTGCCGCGGCCACCAGATCGGCGCCCTCCCAGAGGCAGGCGACAAAGAGCTGATGCTTGTCGCCGGCGCAGTGCTCCCAAGAGTTTCGCAGCCAAAGGTGCGACTGGAAGAGGGTAAAACCGTGTGTCTGGCGGCGGAGCCGCTCCCACGGCTCCGCGATCTCCAGGAAGCGGCCCCAGTCGCGCACGACCTCGGGCCGTCGCGCCCCCGTGTCTGCCTGGAACTGCTCTCTGTTGTGTTCCTTCATCTGCTCGTGCCCTCTTCCGAATGGATGCCCGAGGCGTCTGTTGGGCCGCCCATGCATCGGTGGTGGACCCGCGCTGAAGCCAGTCCCTCTGTGACCCCGGGTCACTCGCACAAGCGGTGCCAGAAGGCGCACACCCGCCCACATCGGGGGACGGCACTCTTCTTGCATCAACCGCCACGTCATGGGCGAGCCTTCGCCGGAGGAGGGAAGATGGCGGAGCGATCGACGGGCGCGAGCGGACCGCGTGCGCAGGAGCCCCTGCGTCTGGGGTGCATCTTCGAGCAGGCAATCGGGCACATTACCTTCCGGGCCAATCTAGAGGCGCAGATGCGCGCGTGGCCGGATGTGGCCCCCGAATGGCACCTCCTGCCGTACGAATCCGCGGGGCGATGGCCGCCGCGCCGCTTGAACTGGACTCTGCGCTCCGGGTTGATGGCGCGCTCCGCGCTCCGTGGCAGAAGCTACGACGTGCTCCTCTTCCACACCCACCTCCCGGCGCTCCTCTGCCTCGACCATCTGCGGCGGATGCCAACGCTCCTTTCAATGGATGCGACGCCCGCGCAGAACGCGCGCCTGGGAATCTACGTGGGGGGGGCGCAGCGCCGGGCTCTGATGCGCCACCTGGCGGGCGATTGGACGGTCCGGGCCCTGAGACGCGCCCATCGGATCATCGCCTGGTCTCGCTGGGTGCAGCAATCGCTGATCACCGAGTATGGGGTCGATCCGGCACGCGTGGATGTGCTGGCCCCCGGAGTGAATGTGGCTCTCTGGGAAGGTCGTTTCCGGGCGGGGCGAGAGCTGGGAGGCCGGGGAAAGGCCGGGCCCCCCGCACGGGTCCTCTTCGTGGGCGGTGACCTGCGCGCCAAGGGGGGCGAGATCCTCCTTGAAGCGTTTCGGCGCTCCTGGCGTGGTCGGGCCGAGCTGCACTTGGTGACGCGCACGCCCGTCCCGCGCGAGCTCGGAGTCTATACCTATGCGGGGCTCACCCCCAACTCGCCGGGGTTGGTCCGCCTCTTCGGCGCTGCCGACCTCTTTGTGCTCCCGACGTTGGGCGACACCTTCGCGCAGGTGGTTCTGGAGGCGATGGCGAGCGGGTTGCCGGTGGTCGCGAGCCGTGTGGGCGCGATTCCAGAGCTCGTGGTGGATGGCGAGACCGGCTTCCTGGTTCCCCCGGGAGATGCCGATGCGCTGGCCCAGGCCGTGAATACGCTTCTGGAGGAGAGTCGCCTGCGCGAGCGGATGGGCCGGGCGGGATGGCAGCGCGCTCGAGAGGAGTTCGATATCGCGCGCAACGGGCGCCGCCTGGTCGAACTGGCACTGCGCGCGCGGGAGGAAGCGCGATGAGGCGGGTCATGCTTCCCGGGTGGCGCGTGCCCATCCTGATGTACCACCGCGTCACCGACGCAGAGCCAGGGCCCGCCGACTACTTCTTCAGCATCTCGCGCCGGCGCTTCGCGCAGCAGATGCACTCTCTGCGGCGGCTCCGCTTCCATATCGTCTCGCTCGATCAGATTGTAGACTGGTTGCGCAGGGGAAGGGCGTTGCCGCCGCGCCCGGTCGCCATCACCTTTGATGATGGCTACGCCGACACCTACCGGCTGGCGGTGCCCATTCTCCAGGCGCTCCGCTTTCCCGCCACCTTTTTCCTGGTGAGCGACCATGTGGGCGGCTCTTCGCGATGGGAGGCGGAGTCCGGGTGCG
This sequence comes from Armatimonadota bacterium, assembly GCA_012841485.1. The sequence continues at coordinate 16,531 of DUUU01000356.1, read as the reverse complement.
CCGACCAGCCGCTGATTGGTTGGGAAGAGGCCCGGGCCCTGGCCCGGCAGGGCTTCACCATCGGCTCGCACACGCGCTCCCATGCGGTCCTCACGGTGTTGAGCGATGAGTGCCTCCGCGCGGAGCTGCTGGAATCGCGGGCTATCATCGAGCGGCAGCTCAAGACCCCGATCCGCTTCTTCGCCTACCCGCGCAACCGCACCGATGCCCGCTGCCAGGCAGCGGTGCGCGCCGCCGGATATGAGGGCGCGTGTGCCGGAGATGGCCTCGGCTATCATCCCTGGTGCCTGGATCGGGTGGATGTGTCGCATGCGTCGCCCGCTGCCTTCCTGGCCAAAGTGTCGCCGTGGTTCTACGCCTTCCGGCGTGCGCGCATCCGCGTGACCGGCTCACTGCAGCACCCCTGAAGGAGGAAGCGGCGGCATCGCGAACTCTGGATCGGTGCGGCGGACAACGCGCGTCTTGCCGGCAAGGGGAAGGGAACCATGGCTGAAGAGAACGCGAATACCTCTCGACGACGGGTAGGCTGGATCCTGCTGGCGGCAGGCGTTGCCGGAGCGGCGATGGTGTGGGCGCGCCGGCGTTACTTCACCGTTCGGTCCGTGCAGACGGGCGAGACCCCCGAATACCCGGATATCGTTCCCCAGGTGTTTGCCTATTCCCCCGATGAGGTGTGGGGTGCCGCCCTGGAAGCAGTCCGGACGCTCCCCGGATGGAGCGTGGTGGCGGAAGAGGACGGCGAGATCCGTGCCACCGCCGTCGGAGCCGGCTATCGCCACGAGGTGAGCGTCTCTGTCGAGCCGCTGATGAACGGACGCATGGTGAAAGTGACGACCTCCTCCAGATGCGAGGGGAGGATGCCTGACCTTGGTGCCAATGCCCGCATCGTACGTGCCTTCCAGGCACGTCTGCGCGAGCTTCTGCCTTCGGGAGGAGAGACCCGTGTCCAGTGAAGCAAGACCTGTTGCCCTCGTCACCGGTGCCAGCCGTGGCATCGGCCGGGGCATCGCCCTGGAGTTGGCGCGTACCGGCTACGACGTGCTCGTCAACTATGCCCGCAACGCCGATGCCGCGCGCGCGGTGCAAGCCGAGATTGGCGCGCTTGGCGCTCGCGCCGAGACCTTTGCCGCCAGTATCGCCGATTCCGGCGCGCGTCAGGCGCTTGTGGATTTCACCCTGGACACCTTCGGCCGCATTGACCTCCTGGTGAACAATGCCGGGATCGCGCCTCGCCAGCGCAATGACCTTCTCGAAGCAACCGAGGAGAGCTACGACGAGGTGATGGGCACGAACCTGAAGGGCCCCTATTTCCTCACGCAGCGCGTGGCCAACGAGATGATCCGCCTGATGGGCGACAAGCAGATCCCTCGGGGCCGCGTCGTCTTCGTCACCTCGATGTCTGCCTACACCTCCTCGACGAACCGCGGCGAGTACTGTCTTTCGAAGGCGGGATTGAGCATGGCCGTTGCCCTCTACGCCGATCGGTTGGCGGAGTTCGGCATCCCCGTTCTTGAGGTGCGCCCCGGCATCATCGCCACCGATATGACGAGCGTGGTCAAGGAGCGATATGACCGTCTCATTGGCGAGGGCCTGCTGCCACTGCGCCGCTGGGGCCAGCCGGAAGATATCGGGCGGGCCGTCGCTGCCGTTGCTCGCGGAGACTTGGACTACTCCACCGGTACCGTCATCAATGTGGACGGCGGCTTCTGTCTCAGGAGACTCTAGAGCTTTCACTCCCTATGGGAGCAACCATTCACCCAGAGGCCCCGCCTCCATCGAGGCGGGGCCTCTTCGCGTCTCGCGCGAATTCCGCGCCTACTCGCCCGCCTGGCGGGGTCCGGCCTGCGCCGTCCGCGGGTGGCCATTCGGCTGGCTCTGGGCTGTGGCCGGCTCGTCTCTCTTCAGGTAGGAGAGGCGGAGGGCAGGATCCAGCTCCTCCGGGCGGGGCACGATGGGGTTTTGCCGGCCGTCGGTCAGCTCGCGGACGCGCTCTGGCATGTAGCGCACCAGGTCGCCCGCGGTGACGAACCCCGATTCATCGAGGTCGGCTCCGCCGTGCAGGCCATCCAGGAGGGCCCGGGTAAAGGCGCCATGCCCCCAGGTCGGGTGCTCGAGCGATTCCTCGCTGCCGCGGCTGGAAGCGAAAACGACCACGTTGCGCATCAGATTCTCGGCCATCTCGTCCGCGCTGGCCCGGCGCTCGCCAAAGGCGCCGGCATGGCAGCAATCCATAAAGACAAGCACCTGCCGGGCCCGGCACTCGCTCACCGCGTCATCCACGGTATCCCACGGCAGGCACGTATCCCGCAGGGCGTCCAGGTCGCCGTTGTGCGTGAAGAAGAAGAGCCGGCGCAGGTGCCCGCGCACTCCGTGGCCACTAAAGAGCATCACCGCGGTGTCGCCTGGTCCCGGGCGTTTCTTTAGCCACTTCAGTGCCGATTCGATCTCCTTCTTGGTCCCCTGGGCATCGGTCACCACCTTCGCCTCCACTTTGCGGAAGAGGTGCCCCTGCTGTGCCTGGAAGGTGGCGGCGATGGCGCGCGCGTCGGCATCGGCAAAGCTGAGGTCATACTCCGGCGTGGAGTAGCGGCTCACCCCGATGGCCAGCACGTAGCAATCGGTATCCGCGGCCGGCGGCGGGCTGACCCGGCGCAACACGATCAGCTCGGAGTCGCCGCGTACCTCCTGATCATCGTAGGCGCTGGCAAGAAGGCGGATCTCCTCCTCCCCGGGCAGCAACGAGATGACGGCGTTGATGAAGAGGCGGTTATCGGCCGCGCGGTTGCGCGAGCGGGGGCGCACCGACCGCGTCTTGCCAAAGACGGCCACGGAGGACGCCTGCTTCCTCTCTCCCTGGGAGGCGATAGCCACTTCCAGCGCCCGATCCAGATCCGCCAGCCGGCCATTCACGCGCAGCTCCACGCGCTTGATGCTGCGCTCAGACGTGCCTGGCACCGCCTCGATCTGCACGCGCAGCCGGTCGCCCTGCACCTCGCTCTTCCCGCCCGCGGCATTCAGAGTGACGCGAGGAGGCCGGCTCTCCGTGGTGAGCACCGGGAGGCGCCCCCCGAGCGTCGCGCCCCGAAGCGCCCGTGCCACCAGGTCTGGCCTCTTGAAGCGACGGGCATACTGCTCGACGGGGTAGAGGGCCTCGCCGACTCGCCAACGGACCAGGCGTCCCCCGTTGAGCGAGGCGTTGTAGTAGCCCTGCGGCGTCGCGATCAGCCAGTCGCGACCTCCCTCCAGGCTGAAGGCGGCGGCCAGCTCCGCGCCGGTGTCGGCCTTCCAGAGGCGCACCGAGCCATCCCAACTCGCCGAGGCCATGATCCGGCCGTTGGGGCTGAAGGCGACGCTGCTGACCATGGCGCGGTGCCCCTGAAGCGTGTGGCGCACCTCGCGCGCCGCGACGTTCCAGACGAGAAGCGTGCCCCCCTCGCCTCCCGAGAGAAGCGCCTTCCCATCCGGGCTGAAGGCAACATCCCGGACGGCATCGGCGTGCCCGGAGAGCGTGGCCAGGGACTGGCCCGTCTCGACATCCCAGAGGAGGATCCGCCGGTCCGCGCCCGCGGACGCCAGCATCCGGCCATCGGGGCTGAATGCTACGCCATGCACCCAACTCTGGTGGCCCTGGAGGCGCCGGCGTTGCTCACCGCCTTTGGTATCCCACAGGATCACCGTGGTATCCCAGCTTCCGGAGGCGAGGGTGTGCCCGTCGGGGCTGAACGCGAGGCCGGCTACGGGCCAGGTGTGCCCTCTCAGGGTGGCTTGTTGCTCGCCCGTCTCGGAGTTCCACAGGAAGATGCTGCCATCGCCACTGGCAGACGCGAGTGTCTTGCCATCCGGCGCGAAAGCCACATGCGTGATGCTATCGGTGTGGCCTTTCAGGACCAGGCGCGGCTGGCGCGTGGCCACATCCCACAGGACCACGTTGCGATCCTCGCTCGCGGTGGCGAGGGTTTTGCCATCCGGCGCGAACGTCGCGCTCGTGACGCCGCCGTCATGGCCCCCGAGTGTGGTGCGTGCCTCGGCATTCTCGGTGTCCCACAGCACGGTGCCGGCGGCGGTGGCGGCGACGAGGGTCTGCCCATCGGGGCTGAAGGCCACTCGGGTCACCTCCTGTGCTTGTCCCTGGAGGACCCGGCGGACCTTTCCAGACCGGGTATCGCGCAGGGCGACCGTGGTGCCATCGCTGCAGGCGAGGAGGTGTCCGTCCATGCTGAGAGCGACCGCGCGCGCATCCGACTCCACCGTGCGTCGTGGCCGGCCCGTGGCGGTGTTCCAGATGATGGCCGCGTCCGAGCTTCCGGAGACGAGCCAGCGCCCGTTCTGACTGAAGGCAAGGCTGGTGACGGCATCGGCGTGCCCCGCCAGAGAGCGTGCGGGCTGGCCCGTGGCGGCGTTCCAGAGCGTCACGCTCCCGTCGTCATTCCCGGACGCAAGCCAGCGCCCATCGAGGCTGAAGGCAAGGCTGGCGATGGAGGTGCGGTGCGATTGGAAGGTGCGCGCTGCCTTCCCCGCGGCGATATCCCATAGGGTGATGAGGTGCTGCCGGTTCGCGAACGCCAGAAGCCGGCCATCAGGGCTGATGGCGATGCGGCTGAACGCGCCGGGAATCGTGCCCTTGGCCGCGCCGGTGGCCGCGTCCCAAAGGCGCACCGTGCGATCCTCGGCGCGCGAGGCGACGAGCTGACCATCCGGGCTGAAGAGCACGCCGGTCACGTCGGCCGTGTGCCCCTTAAGCACGTGCTGAGCCGCACCCGTGCTCGCATCCCAGAGGATCACGGTGTCGTCCTCGCTGCCAGAGGCGAGAGTTCGCCCGTCCGGGCTGAAGGCGACGCACTGCACCCAGCTCGAATGGCCTTTCAACGAGAGCCGCGAGGCGCCGGAGGCCACATCCCAGAGGATGAGGGTATGGTCCTCGCTGGCGGAGGCGAGGGTGTGCCCGTCGGGGCTGAATGCGATCCCGGTGACGATGTCGCCGTGCCCCATCTGGGGCACGAGGACGGGAGGCTCCGAAGTGCGCGGCGCCGCCTGCCAAAAGAGGATCAGCGCGAAGCAGCTGGCGGCGCGGGAGAGCCACGAGAACCATCGACTCTGGGGCATGCCGGACAATCCTTCCGTGGGGCGGAGACCGGGGGAGCCGGATCCGCGCGTTCTTCCCCCATTATAGCACAACCCCGGCGCCTCGTGTGTCACGCGGGCATGCTGTGATCCGCAGACGGATACAGATGACGGTGTCATGAGAACGACTGATGACCTTGCCATGATGCCCGATCCCTCCTCCGGCAGCGCCGATCTGCGATAGCCAAACAAGTGTGGGGGCGAACGGCTCGCGTTGACGGCAGGGAAGCGCGGGAGGTATAATACCTGCGAGGAGGGCACATGGCCACGCTGAGGCTGGAGCGCCATATCAACCGGATCAGGCGGCGCATTCGTGTGCTCCACGCCTTGCGCTGGAGTGTGCTCTTCGCCCTCGGCGGCACGCTCGTCGCCGTGGTGGCCGCCGGCATCGCCTGGGCCCGCCACGCCCTCTTCCCACTCCCGGAAGTGGCCCTCTTTCTCGCCACGTGCGCCGGGCTGGGCGCGTTCGCCGGCTACCTCCGCCGCGTCACTCCCTTCCAGGCGGCACTGATCACCGACCGGCGCCTTGGCCTCCAGGAACGGCTTTCAAGCGCGCTCGAACTGGGAAAACGCGACCCGCGCGATCCGCTCGTCGCGGCGCTTGTGGCGGATGCGACTTCCCATGCCGAGGGAATCGATCCCCGGACAGCCTACCCCCTGAGAGCCCGTCGCGAGGCACATCTGCTGGCCGGCGCGTTGGGGGTGCTGGCGCTCGTCCTCCTCCTGCCGAGGCTGCCGTTCTTGCAGTCGCCCCAGCAGCGGGCCGAGCGCGCGGCGATGCGCGCCGAGGGAGAGCGCATCGTGCGCGTTGCCCGCGAGATGCGCAAGGCCGGGGAGACGCGCCACTCGGATCTGGAGCGGCGGATCGCGCGCAACCTGGAGCAGCTTGGCCAATCGATGCGCTCCTCGCGGGTAGACAAGAAGCAGGCGCTCATGAAGCTGCATGCGCTCACTCAGGAGATCAAGGAGGCGCAGAAGCAGCTGGCATCCGAGGGCGCGAAGAGGTCACTGGCGCAGGCGAGCGAGGCGCTGATGAAGGAAGCGCGCGCGCGGAGTGGCGAGACGGCGCAGCGCCTTCAGCAGATGGCCGAAGCCCTGGCGCGTGAGGAGATGGGACAGGCGGCCCGGCTCCTTGAGGAGATGGGCGAGCGCGTCGCCAGCGGCAAGATAAGCGCTCGCGAGCGGGAGCAGATGGCCGGTGAGGCCGAGAGGATCGCCGAGTCACTCGCCGAGACCCCCCTTCAGGAAGCCGCGCAGCAACTCGCGGAAGCGGCCCGGCTGCTCCGGCAGGGCCAGATGCAGGCGGCCGCCGAACAGATGCAGCAGGCCTGCGGAAGCTGTCAGGGCGGCGGGTGCTCGCTCGCGGAGAGCCAGATGCAGCAGGCCGGCGAGGCGGTGGAGCAGTCACGCCAGCGGTTGGCTCTGGCTGGCCAGGAAGCACCGCGTGGTGGCGAGGAGGGCGCGCCCGGAGGTGGACAGACACTGGTAAGCGGCGATGCGTACGCCACCAGCGGCCAGGACGAGAGGGGGCAGGGCCGCGGCCAGCGCCAGACGGTGGCGGGGAGTGGCGGGCCCGAAGCCGGGCGTGGGGTGACGGATGAGCAGACGGCCGGCGGCGCGCCAGGCTCCGGAACGCCCCGAGATCGCCAGGCGGATCAGCGCCCGGAGAAACGCGCCCGCTTCGAGCAGGTCTATGCCCCAAACCGCATTCCCACGAACCGCCTCGATACCCAGGTGCGCGGGAAAAAGCGACCCGGGAAGAGCGACTATTCCGAGGCGCGCGGCGCTCCCGAGCAGGGCAGCGCCTCTCGGCCCTACTACGAGGTCTACTCTCATTACCAGCGCACCGCGGAGGAGGCACTGGCGCGCGAGGAGATCCCCGCGGCCTATCGGAAGCAGGTTCGCGACTACTTCGACTCGCTGCGCCCGTGAGGCGCGGCGGCGGGATGAAGCCAGAGATGAGCGAGTGCCTATGACACCCAGCACCGAGACCATGGCGCGCGCCGAGCAATACCGCGAGCGCTATACCGCTGTGCGCAACGAGATCCGCAAGGTGATCGTCGGCCAGGAGGACGTCATTGACGGCGTGTTGACCAGCGTCTTTGCCGGCGGGCACGTGCTGCTGGAGGGCGTGCCCGGGTTGGGGAAGACGCTCCTGGTGCGCACGCTGGCACGCGTCCTCCACCTGAAGTTCTCGCGGATCCAGTTCACCCCCGACTTGATGCCCGCGGATATCACCGGCACGAACATCGTCACCGAGAGCGCCTCCGGCGGCCGGCAGTTTCTCTTCCAGCCGGGGCCGATCTTCGCCAACGTGGTCCTCGCGGATGAGATCAACCGGGCCACCCCCAAGACGCAGTCGGCGCTGCTGGAGGCGATGCAGGAGCAATCGGTGAGCGTGGCGCGAGAGGTGCGCCGCCTGGAGGATCCCTTCTTCGTCCTCGCCACCCAGAACCCTATCGAGCAGGAGGGCACCTACCCCCTGCCCGAGGCGCAGGTGGACCGCTTCTTCTTCAAGCTGCTGGTAGGCCCGCCCAGCCTGGAGGAGCTGGATGCCATCATCGACCGCACGACGGGGACAGAGGAAGCGGAGCTGCGCGTGATTCTGGACGGGCCAGCGCTCCTGGAGATGCGCGCGCTCTGCCGCGCGCTGCCCATCGCTCCCCACGTCAAGGAGTGGGCGTTGAGGCTGGTGGTGGCGACGCACCCGGACTCGGAGCTCGCGCCGCCGCGTGTGAGGCGCTTTGTGCGCTACGGAGCCAGTCCGCGCGGGGCACAGGCGCTCGTGCTGGCCGCGAAGGTGCGCGCGCTCCTGGAGGGGCGTTACAACGTCTCCTTCGATGATATCCGGCGATCCGCCTTGCCGGCGCTGCGCCACCGCATCCTTCTCAACTTCGAGGGGCACGCGGAGGGCGTGCGGACCGACGACCTGGTGCAGGAGATCCGGGAGAGTCTGCCTCCCGCGGAAAGCGGCGAGATCTAGGGACTGCGAGGATGCGGCCATGCTGATCCCCATCCCATACGCCACAGACCGCGAGCTGCGCCATCTTCCCATCGTCACGCTCTTCCTGGTGGGGCTGAACTGCAGCCTCTTCCTCCTCTCGTTGATGGGTGGCACGCTCACCCTCGATTACATCGTCCAGAACTACGGATTGCGTGGCGATGCGCCGGAGATCGCGACGCTCTTCAGCTCCCTTCTCCTCCACGCCAGCGCGGTCCACCTCCTCGTCAATGTGACGTACCTCTGGCTGTTTGGATGTCTGGTCGAGGATGTGTTGGGGCGCGTGGAGTACATGCTGTTCTACCTCGGATCGGGCATGGCCGGGGGGCTGCTCTACGTGATCGTCGTTCAGAAGGTGCTGCCGGCCGTGGCCGCGACGCCGCCCGTCACGGCCGATCCGGCGGTGGGTGCCTCGGGGGCGGTGGCGGGTATCCTGGGGCTGTTTGCCATTCGCTTCTACCGGGCGAAGATCAAGATGCTCCTGGTGGTTCCCATCGCCATCCCCGCGCTGCCGGCGATTGGGTTCTGGGTGGGCATTCAGGGGGCATGCGCCGTGTCGTCGCTCTCTACGGGCGTTCACACGGGGTGTTGGGCGCACCTCGGCGGGTTTGCCTTCGGGATTCTCAGCGGCTGGCTGATGCGGGTGGTGCGCGTCGCGGAGGAGGAGTACTTCTTCGAGGACATTGAGCGCGACCTCGCCGAGAACAACGTGAAGAGCGCGCTGCGCCGCCTGCATGAGAAGCAGGGAAGCAACCCCGACGATCCCAAGATCCATTGCCTTCTCGCGAAGGCCTACGAGAAGAGCGGCTCGCCGGAGGTGGCCGATATGCACGCTCGCCTCGCGGTGGAACGGGCGCTGGAGAAGGGAGACCTGGAGACGGCGGTCGCGAATTACCTCGCCCTGAAAAGGGTGTTGAGCGTCCTTGCGATGGAGGCACAGTATCGCATCGCCTGCGCCCTGGAGAGCCAGCGCCGGCCCGCCGAGGCCGCGGCGGCCTATCGCCGGGTATACCAGTACTATCCGGAGGAGCCCCTCGCCGGAACGGCGCTGATCCGCTGCGTGGAGGTGCTGCGCCGGCGTCCGGAGGGTGCCGAGGAGGCGGCTCTCCTGGCACGCGAGTATCTGGATCGCTATCCAGCGGGCGAGTGGCGCGCGCAGGCCGAGCGGTATGCGGGAAGAAGCTGAGAGTGGAGGGCGCGGTTCGCCTTATGTCTGCGGTCGATCCGAAACCGACAACACCGCCCGGGAAACCGGGCGCCGGCCTCCTGGAGCCCGGCTTCCTGGCGAAGCTGGAGCGCCTGGCGCTCGTCTCCCGGCGTGTCTATGCCGGCCAGATAAAGGGCGAGCGCCGCTCCACGCGCCGGGGCGGCTCAGTCGAGTTTGCCGATTTTCGTGACTACGTGCCCGGCGATGACCTGCGCCAGATCGACTGGAACACCTTCGCCCGCCTGGAGCGCCTCTTCCTCAAGCTCTTTGTCGAGGAGGAGGACCTCACTGTGCACCTCCTCATCGATGGCTCTCGCTCTATGGCCTTTGGGGCTCCCCCGAAGGGCGACTATGCCCGGCGCGTGGCCGCCGCTCTCGGCTTCATCGGGCTGTCTGGCCTCGACCGGGTGACGGCGGCCGTGCTCACTGAAGAGGGGGCGAACACCATGCCGGTCGTGCGCGGCCGGCCCCAGGTCTTCCAGCTGTTTGGCTTCCTGGAGGAGGCCCGCTTCGCGGGGCGCACCAACCTGGCGCGCTCGCTGCATGACTATGCCCTCCGGAGTGCTCGCCCCGGGCTGGCGGTGCTCATCTCCGACTGCCTCGACCCGGGCTATGCCGAAGGCCTGAAGGCGCTCGCCGCGCGCCGCTTCGATGTCGCCGTCCTCCACCTCCTCGATTCCACCGAGATGGCTCCAGAGCTGGCGGGCGATCTCAAGCTGGTGGATGCCGAAACGGGCGAAATCCGTGAGATCAGCGTGAGCCAGCACCTCCTCGGGCAGTACCGGAAGGCGCTGGAGGAGTTCTGCGCCGATCTGAGCCGCGTCTGCGCTCGCTATGGCATGGAGTACATTCGCGCGACAACCGATGTTCCGTTCGAGGAGCTGGTCCTGCGCACGCTGCGCGGAGCGGGGGTGCTGCGGTGAGTGCGCTCCAGCCCCTGGCTCTCCTCTGGCTCCTCCTGGCCATGCCGGCGATCCTGCTTCTCTACCTGCTGAAGCTGAAGCGCCGGGAGCACCTCGTCTCGTCGGTTCTCCTCTGGGACCGGCTGGTGAAGGATACGCAGGCCAACACGCCCTTCCAGAAGCTGCGCCGTAATCTCTTGCTGCTGCTCCAGCTTCTCCTTGTGCTGCTGCTGGCGGCTGCGCTCAGCCGGCCCTTCGTGCGCGTTCATGCCCTCGGCGGCCAGAGCATGGCGATTGTGATCGATGGATCGGCGAGCATGCGCGCGACGGACCTGCCTGGGGGCCGTTTTGAAGAGGCGCGCCGGGTGGCCCGACGCATGATCGACGGCATGGGCCAGGATGATATGGCCGTGCTGATCCTGGCCGGCGCGCGCGCCCGCGCTGCTTGCCCCCTCACCCACGACAAGAACGCGCTGCGCCGGGCCCTCGACGAGATCCGCCCGGCCGATACCGAAACCCGGATGCGTGAGGCCGTGCTCCTGGCGGCGTCACTCCTGGCCGGGCGTCCCGACCCGCGGATCTACCTCCTCACCGATGGCGCCTTCGAGATGGAGGAGGGGGAGGGCGCCCGCGCGGGATTGCCGTTGGGAGAGGCGCAGTTGCACTTCGTGCGCATCGGCCAGAGGGGCGATAACGTTGGGGTGACGGCGCTTGACGTGCGTCAGACGCTCGCGGGCGATGGCGGCTACCAGGCGTTTGCCCGGGTGCGCAACTTCTCCGATCAGAGGCGGCGCTTCACCCTGGAGCTCTACCGTGATGACACGCTCCTCGACGCGCGCGAGGTGACGCTCGGGCCAGGAAAGGCCCACGGCGAGCTGTTCGCGATCTCGCGAGCCACCGCCGCGGGCGTCCTGTGCGCGCGCATCGACGCGCCCGACGATCTCTCCGTCGATAACAGCGCGGCGGTTGTGCTCCAGCCACGCAAGCGCGTCGAGGTGCTCCTCGTGAGCCGTGGCAACCTCTTCCTGGAGAAGGCGCTGGGCATTGACCCGCGCGTGGCGCTCTCCAAGACTGCGCCGGGCCCGGCGGCCGCCGTGGCCGCGCCCCGGTATGACCTCGTCATCCTGGATGGCAAGCCGCCTTCGGGCCTGCCCGCGCGGGGACGCTACCTCTTTATCGGGGCGGCCGGGGAGAACGCGCCCGTCACGATCACCGGCGAGGCGAGGAATCCCTCCTTCCTCGATTGGGACCGCCGGCATCCCATCACGCGGTTTCTCGACTTCAGCAGCGTGCAGGTGGCCCGGGCGCTTGCAGCCAAACCGCTCCCCTGGGGCCAGGCACTGGCCGAATGCGAGGCCGGGGCGCTCATCGCCGCCGGCGAGAAGGAGGGTCTCCGCTCGCTCTTTCTCGCGTTCGATTTGACGGAATCCGACCTCCCACTGCGCGTTGCCTTCCCGATCCTCCTCTCCAACGCGGTGGACTGGCTGATGGGCACCGGGGAGGAGGCCTCCAGCCACCGCGCGCGTACGGGCGCCGTGGTGCCCGTCGAGGTGCCGGAAGACGCGCGCGAGGTGCAGCTCTTCCTCCCGGACGGCTCGCGCCGCTCGCTGCGGGTGGAGGGAACCCCGATCCTCTTCGCCGAGACGGCGCAGGCGGGAATCTACCGCGTGGAGGGGAAGAGCCAGGGGAAGCCGTTCCGATCCCAGTTTGCCGTCAGCCTGCTAAGCGAGGCGGAGTCGGATATCCGGCCACGCGACCGGATCGCCATCGGGAGCGCGAGCGTGGCCGCCGTGGATGCCAGGTCTCAGAAAGCGCCGCGCGAGATCTGGCGTGGGATTGCCTTCCTGGCGCTTTGCCTGATGGCGTTCGAGTGGTATGCCTACCACCGTCGGCTGTAGGCCCGGGCATCACCGGGCGCCTGCTCACCGAGGGCGCAGGCTTCCGGGTATTTCCAGCCCGTGGGCCTCCACCAGCTCCGCGTTCGAGAGCAACTCCGTGGACGGCCCGTCGGCAACGATACGCCCGCCATCGAGGAGTACGGCGCGGGGACAGAGTTCCAGGACCAGCTCCAGGTCGTGGGTGGCGATCAGCCTGGCGACCGGCAGCGCCTCCAGGATGCGGATCAGCTCGCGCCGGCCGCGCGGATCGAGGGTGCTGGTGGGTTCATCCAGGAGCAGCAGCTCCGGCTCCATCGCCAGTAAGGTTGCCAGCGCCACGCGCTTCTTCTGTCCCGAGGAGAGGTGGTGGGGAGCGCGTTCCTCCGCGCCCGACATGCCGGTGGAGGCGAGGGCCTGCTCGACGCGCCGGGCCACTTCCTCCGGTGGCAGCCCCATGTTTCGCGGCCCGAAGCCGACATCATCGCGCACCCGCGGCATAAAGAGCTGGTCGTCCGGGTCTTCAAAGAGCAGCCCCACCCTCTGGCGCAGCACCTTGAGCTCCCGCCCCGAGGGTTTCAGCCCAAACGCCTCGACCACGCCCTCGCCGTGCAGGATGCCCACCAGATGGAGCAGCAACGTGGACTTTCCCGCGCCGTTGGGCCCGATCAGCGCCACTGCTTCTCCCGGCGCGATCTCCAGGTCCACCCCGTCGAGCGCGGGAGTGCCGTCCGGATAGCGATACCGGAGGCCATGTACGCGGAGAGCGGGCATGGCGGGTTGGCGTGCCGGAGCACCGGTCTCTCCTCCTTGCTTGTTTGGGGGAACTGCCATAGCGTGTGTATACGGTCTCATCGGATGCGGTGGCGGCCGTTTCGCCGTCGCGGCTTCCCAGGCATAGCACGATTTCGCCGGAGGATAGCACGCTTCCTGCCCACAAAGAACGCGGCACGCCGCCCTGATTGCCCGATCCGCACGGCCATCTATCGGAGAACGGCGAGCGTGACGAGATAGAGCAGGGCCAGGCTGCCCGGCCCGAGGAGCAGGCTGGGAAGCAGGCGAGCCTCATCGGCGTGCCCTTCCTCGCCACGCCCAGCGAACCCGGCGATGGCGGCTGCCAGGAGTAATACGCCATATAGGGTGATGCAAAGATACCCGGCATAGGTCACCTGCGGGACCGGATGGTGGTGTCGCAGGGCCAGATGGGCGACGAGGGCGAGCAAGAGCGAAGCCGCCGTGAAGATCACGCTCAGAGCGACGGAGCCACGCGCCGGGCGCGCGAGCACGAACAGGAGCAGGAAGATTGCCGCGATCATGGCCAGCAGCACCACGAGGGTTTCGGCGATGATGGCCGACACGCTGTGCCGGGTTTGCACCACGAAGCCAAGCGGGGACAGCTTCTCCTCCTGCACGGCGGCTCTCCCCTGCGCCGGGCGATTCGGGAGGTAGGCGAAGAAGCTGCGTTCCACCTCCCGGCCGGTGAGCTGGGCATCTGCCGCGATGCCCGGGCACGCGGCAGGGTGCAGCCGGTCGTAGGAAGCGACATCGGGCACCAGGATGATCGGTATCGTTCCCTCCGGCGGCGCCACGCCCACGACCGTCTGTTGATGATCGAAGGGATAGTGCCGGCAATCGTGGCCGCCGCGCAGCCGGGCCCGGAACTGCCAGCGCACCCACTGCGTATTCCCCGCTTCCTCGCGTCTCTCATCACTGAGCGTGTACCCCGCCGTGCCGAGCAGCCGCACTCCGCGCGGAACGCCTTCGTGTCGGACACGGTCGTACTGCTGCCAGATCTCGCCGGCCATCTCCACATCACTCGCGCCGGAGAAGGTGAGCGAGCGGAGGATCAACCCGGTGGGGATCACGACCGCCGGCTCCTCGCCCCTCTCGCGCGCGTGCTGGAGGCGCTCGCGAAGAAGCCGGTCATGGTCGGCGCGCGCGAAGATCGGCGTCAGGTGGGCATCCGGGGCGGGGGGGAGGGTGTAGGCGAGATGCCAGGCGTGGGCGATAGCGGCCGCCACCGCCAGGGAGGCCACGGCGCTTCCCGCCCAGAGAATCGCTCGCCTCCGGGCGGCGTAGGTTTCCGCCAGCCGCGCGCCGAGGAGGGTGAGCAGGAAGAGGAGCGTTGCGATCTCCGTCTGGATGAGGCGCCTTGCCGTGGTTGCCTCCGAGCGCCACAGCGGCCCGGCATCGGTGACGCTGCCCAGGACCCAGCCGCTGCTTGGGAGAGGCTCGCCGATATACCAGGCGTGCCGCCCGGTGCTCCGGTCGATGCCGCGGAAGTGGAATGGCTTGCCCTGAAGCCCACTCTCGGCGAAGGATGCAAGTGCCGCGTCCTTCCACTCCGCCGCCAGCGAAGCCACGCTCTTGCCATCGCGAATCCAGTCGCTCGCGGGCGCGCAGAGGAACCGCCCGGTGCGCGTGGTGAGGAAGGCATAGCCGGGGGCTCCCAGATCGAACGAGAAGAGGAGCGCCGCTAGGTCGTTGGTCGAGCAGGAGACCTCCACCACCCCGATGGACTCTCGTACCCCGGTCTCTTTATCCTCTCGGGTGAAGGGCGCATAGTAGGTGGCAACAAGGCGCTGTGCTTCCGGGGCGAAGCGCGGCTCGCCCCAGAGCGGTCCCTCGGTGAGCGCCCGGGAAAACCACTTATTCTCCTCGGCGGTCTTCTCCTCGCGCCAGAGGAGTCGGGGCTTCTCGCCACCGGTGCCGCGGATGATGCACGGGCTGAAGACGCGCCGCCGGCGTGATCGCTTGAAGGGAGCATACCTCACGCCCGCGCTATAGACTACCGCGTGCGACCGCTGGAGAGCGCGCAAGCGGTCTAGAAGGCGATCCTCGGAGATACGGACGCGGCTGAGATCGGCGGCCAGCGTGTCGGCAGAGTGCATCACCCGCCGGCACACGCCATCGAGGCGACTGCTGGTTTGGCGTGCCTGATCGGATGCTCTTTCCAGCACGCGATCCTGCGCGGCGCGGTTCTCCCGATAGAGGGAAACGGCCAGTGCAAGGGTGATCAGGAGAGTGAGCGCGCTCAACACGGAGAAGGCGCGTCGGATAAAAGAGATGCGCTCCCAATAGCGCTTGGGATCCACGGTCCACACGGTCATCTGCACTCCCACGGCGGCACGGCAGAGTGCCGGCGCCGTCTCGCCGGGATTTGGCCCTGCGATGATGGTGGATTCGCCGCTCGTGGCGGTGATTCCCGCATCCAGTTCAGGGAGACCGCGTGGCGTTTCATGGAGCACGGCAAAGGGGAGAAGAGGGTGAAGACGAAACTCCGCTGCATTCTAACACGATGGGGAGGGTTCTGATGGCCGCAGTGATCGAACGAAACGTCATCAACGGGATGGATGTGGGCGCGCTCCACGAGACAATGGAGGCAATCCGCGACCGCCCGCAGCTCGCCCAGTTCCATTTCCGGGTGCACAATCGGTGGTTTAGCGGGCACCACAGTCGTTCCGTGGTGGATAACTTCCACGGCGTCGGGCATGAGACGACGACCCGAGACCTCCCCTTCCAAGTGGAGATTGACGAGCCGCCTGAGCTTCTCGGTGGAAACGCGGCGCCCAATCCGGTAGAGTATGTGTTGAGCGCGCTAGCCGGGTGCCTCACCTCCGCGCTTGTGATGAGCGCCTCCGCCAAAGGCGTGCGCCTCGACGCGGTCGAGTCCTCACTGGAGGGCGATGTGGACGTGCGTGGCCTGCTGGGAATGGATGACCAGATCCGGCCTGGCTACCAGGAGATCCGGGTCACCTTCCGGATTACTTCCGATGCCCCGCGCGAGACGCTGGAGGAGTGCGTGCGACTGGCGCAGGAGCGCTCGCCGGTGTTCGATATCGTCACCAACCGGGTGCCGGTCTCCGTGCGCCTGGAGTGAGCGCGTCGAGCCAGGGGGTGGGAGGCAGCAGGCACTCCCGCCGATGCGGCATGCGCTTCCGCGTCACTTCTTGGTCGGATCCCACAGGTTGACGGGGGTCACATCCGTGCCATGCCGCAGCCACTTGGCATGGCCGTCGCAGAAGATGTAGTTGCCGCCCTCCATGTGCCGGTCGCTCACGATGCCATCGCCGACGTATGCGGGATCCGGCACGGTGTTGGATGCGTAGACGGGCCAGTCAGAACCGGTTCTGCGTTCCGCGACGGCGACGCAGTCCGCCGGGCGCGCCATGCTTGGCATATCGACCCCGAGGTTCCAGCGCATCACCAGGTGGTTGCAGCCATAGGAGGTGGGCAGCACCGGCGCGCCGAGGTCGGGGTGCGCCACGGTGTAGCTATAGGTACCCTGGCTTGGGCACTTGAAGACCCCATCGTTCTTGACATAGGGGTAGACCAGGTGGCGCCAGTGAATCTGGGAGCCGTTCGCATGAAGCATCCCGCCAATCGGATAGGTCTCGCTATAATCCTGCACATACTGCATGATCGC
>DUUU01000004.1 GCA_012841485.1 Armatimonadota bacterium | reverse complement strand
GGCAGAGGACCTAACCGATTATCTCGCCGATGTGGGTATCCGGGTCAACTACCTCCACTCCGACATTCAGACAATCGAGCGGACCGAGATCCTGCGCGACCTGCGCCTGGGCGTCCACGATGTGGTGGTCGGCATCAACCTCCTTCGCGAGGGCCTGGACCTACCGGAAGTCTCGCTCGTGGCCATCCTCGATGCGGATAAGGAGGGCTTCCTCCGCTCGGAAACGTCGCTCGTCCAGACCATTGGGCGCGCGGCGCGAAACGTGGGCGGCAAGGTGATCATGTACGCCGATAACATCACCGGCTCGATGCAACGCGCCATCGATGAGACCAACCGGCGCCGCCAAATCCAGATCGCCTACAACGAGAAACACGGGATCACGCCCTCCACCGTCCAGAAGGCGGTGCGCGACGTGATCGAGGCGAAGAAGGTGGCGGAGACGCGCACGCCCTACCGGTCGCGGCGCGTGCAGATCGCGGACACCATGCCCCTCGATGAGATCATGATCACGCTGGCGGAGATGGAGAAGGAGATGAAGGAGGCGGCTCAGGCGCTGGAGTTCGAGCAGGCCGCCGAGCTGCGCGACGAGATCGCGCGCATCAAGAAGCTCCTCCCGGGATCCGGCGGCGGCCGCAAGAACGCCCTCTCAAAGAGGCGCTGAGCTTCCCTCCGTAGGGAAGTCTATTCCCCGTCTCGGAATCGCAGACCGCTTGCCCGGCATCACCAGGTGTGCTATGATCCGGATGGGGAGGTGCGCTCATGTCCCATACCCATCCGGAGGTCCTCGACGCCTTTAGCACACCCGTACGCGCCTGGTTTGAGCGGGCGCTTGGCTCGCCCACTCCGCCGCAGAACCAAGGGTGGGCCGCCATCCAACGCGGCGAGCACACGCTCATTTTGGCGCCGACCGGCTCGGGCAAGACGCTGGCCGCTTTCCTCTGGGGCATCGACCGGCTCTTTCGCGAGAGGAGCACCGACGACACGGCGTGCGGCCAACGCACGGCGAAGCCTCACGGCGTTGGCATCCTCTACATCTCGCCGCTCAAGGCGTTGAACAATGACATCGAGCGTAACCTGCGCCTGCCCCTGGACGGAATCCGCGAGACTGCGGAGTCGCTTGGCGTGACGCTGCCCGCGCTCCGGGTCGCCGTGCGCTCCGGGGACACGCCTCAGAGTGAGCGCCAGGCGATGCTCCGCCGGCCCCCCGACATCCTGATCACCACTCCGGAGTCGCTGTACCTCCTCTTGACCAGCCCCACCGCGCGCGGCATTTTGCGGCGCGTCCACACCGTGATCATCGATGAGATCCACACGCTCGTCGGCACCAAGCGCGGCGTCCATCTTGCCCTCAGTCTCGAGCGCCTGCAACACCTGGCCGGCGATCCCCTCCAGCGCATCGGCCTCTCGGCCACGATCCGGCCGCTGGACGAGGCCGCGCGTTTCCTCGGTGGCTGCGAATGGGTCACCGAGCCACAAAACCCACGCCCCGATGAGGCCGCCGCTCGGGGAGGGCAACTGCACGCCCCGTGGCCCGTGCCCCGCCCCGTGACCGTGGTGGATGCCCACTACCGGAAGGAGATGGATCTGCGCGTGCTCTCGCCCGTCGCCGATCACCGCCACCTGCCGGGCGGCTCTCTTTGGCCATCGCTCATCCCGCACGTGGCAGATCTGGTCGAGGAGCACCGGAGCACGCTCATCTTCTGCAACAGCCGGCGCATGGCAGAGCGCACCGCCGACCGCCTCAACGTGGAGGCCGCCGCCCGCGAGGATGGGCAGCCGCTGGCGCTTCTCCAGGACGGCGCCGCCCGCGGCGTTGGCATCTTCGCCGCCGGTGATGGCACCCTCCCCCACCCGATCCGCGCCCACCACGGCAGCGTCTCGCGCGAGGCTCGTTTGGAGATGGAGCAGGCCCTCAAAGCCGGCGAACTTCCGGCGCTGGTGGCCACCTCCTCGCTGGAGCTGGGCATCGATATCGGTGCCGTGGAGCTCGTGATCCAGCTTCAGGCCCCCGAAGGCGTGGCGCGCGGCCTGCAGCGCGCCGGGCGTTCCGGCCACCTCGTCGGCCAGACATCCAAGGCGCGGATCTTTCCCACGCATGCCGAGGACCTCATCGCCGCCGCGGCCGTCGCGGGTGGCATGCTGAAGGGCGAGGTGGAAACCACCACCACCCCTCGGAACGCCCTCGACGTCCTCGCCCAACAGATCGTGGCGATGGTCTCCATCGAAACGTGGCACGTGGACGCGCTCTACCGCCTGGTGCGCCGCGCCTATCCCTACCGGGACCTGCCCCGGTCCGTCTTCGATGCCGTCCTGGAGATGCTTGCCGGCCGGTATCCCACCGAGACCAACCGGGCGCTGCGCCCGCGCCTCTCGTGGGATCGGGTGAGCAATACGCTGGCCGCGCTTCCCGGCTCGCGCGCGATCGCGGTCTCCAATGGCGGCACAATCCCCGATAGCGGCACCTTCGCCACCCTCCTCAGCGACGGCAAGACCAGGTTGGGCGAGCTAGACGAGGAGTTCGTCTACGAGACGCGCGTTGGCGACGTCTTCATGCTCGGATCGCAGGTGTGGCGCGTCATCGGCATCACCGATGATAAGGTGAGCGTGGTGCCGGCCCCCGGCGTGATTCCGCGCATGCCTTTCTGGAAGGGAGAGGCGCCCTGGCGCCCCTACGAGCTGGGGCTGCGCGTCGGGGAGTTCCGCCGCCTCGTGGCCGAACGCCTGCGCGGCCTGGAGGGGGCACGGCGCTTCTCCCCAGAGACGCCAGACACCTGGCAGACGCCCGCGGTTGCAGGCATCCTGGAGTGGCTGCGCTCCACCTATGCCCTTGATGAGAACTCAGCGCGCAGCGTGGTGAGTTACGTCGCCCGCCAGCTTCATGCCGCCGGCGCTATCTCGACCGACCGCTGCATCGTGGTCGAGTCCTTCCGCGACGGGCTGGGTGATCCGCGCGTCGTGATCCACTCCCCCTTCGGGGGTCGCGTCAATGGGCCGTGGAGTCTGGCCATCCGCGATGCCCTGCGCGAGCGCCTGGGGGTCACCCCAGAAGTGCAGAGCAACGATGACGGCATTCTCCTGCGCTTCCCGGAGATGGACGCCGATTTCCCGGTAGACGTGGCGATTCGCATGCCACCCGTGGAGGCGAGCGAACGGATCTTGCGCGAGATCCCCCACTCCGCCGTCTTCGGGGCGCGGTTCCGGCAAAATGCCTCCCGGGCGCTCCTGTTGCCGGGGGCCCGGCCGGGCAAGCGCACCCCCTTCTGGCTGCAGCGCCTGCGTGCCCGAGAGCTCCTGGAGGCCATCCGGCGCTTCCCAGACTTTCCCATCCTGATCGAGACCTACCGCGACTGTCTGGAGGATGTGATGGACCTCCCCCATCTGGAGGAGGTACTCCGGGGCATCCAGGAAGGCCGTATCTCGGTGGTGAGCTATACGGCCGTTACCCCCTCGCCGGTCGCGCAGGGCCTGCTCGCCCAGTTCATGAGCCTCTTCCTATATGAGGGAGATGCGCCCAGAGCGGAGACGCAACTACACCAACTCGCCATGAACCGCGCCCTGTTGAGCAGCGTGCTGAAGGACGTGGCCCTCGACCAGTTCCTCCAGCCGGAAGCAATCGACGCCATGGTGCGGCAGCTGCAACGGATCGAGCCGGGTTTCCGCGCGCGCACCGCCGAGGAGCTGGCGGTTCTCCTAGAGCACCTGGGGGATCTGACCACCGCCGAGATAGAGGCACGCTCCCACTCCGACCCCGTGCCATGGGTGAACACCCTCGCCGGCAGCGGGCGTATCGTCTCGCTGGAAGTGCCAACCGCCTCCGGGCACGAGCCGCGCTGGGTCTGCTCGCACTACGCGAGCGAGTATGCGTGCGCCTTCGCCCTGCCAGGGTATGCTCCGGCGGATGGGAAGGCGTGTAACGAGGCACGCCGAGCGATTCTCACCCGCGCCCTAGAGAGCTGGGGCCCTGTCACCCTGGAGGCGATCCGGACGCGCTACGCCTTCCCATCTGAATGGCTGGCCGAGGCACTGGAACAGCTGGCGCACGAGGGCAACCTCGTCCGCGGCCGGTTCACGCACGCCGCTCCCCCCGGCGAGCAGTTCATCGCGCGCCGCAACCTGGAGGAGGCCCACCGGCGGACGCTTGTCCGCCTCCGCCGCGAAGTGCGCCCGGTTCCACGTCCCGTCTACGCGGAGTTCCTGGCACGCTGGCAACATGCGCACCCGGCCACCCGGCTGCAGGGCCGTGATGGTCTGCTCCAGGTGCTCCAGCAACTCCGCGGGCTGCCCCTGGCGGGTCGGGCCTGGGAGCGCGATCTCCTGCCCGCGCGCGTGGAGGAGTACTCGCCGCAGGACCTGGAGGCGTTGTTCGAGGGCGGAGAGGTGATCTGGGTGACATCGGCCCAGGCGGATCCCCGGCGCGCACGCGTCGCCTTCTTCTTCCGTGGCGAAGGGCGCGTCTGTCTCCCCGCCCTTGAGGAGAGCGAGGAGCTCGGCCCCGAGGCTCGCGCGATCCACGACTTCCTGAAGTCCGAGGGAACCGCCCTCGCGGCGGAGATCCAATCGTTCCTGGGGCTGTCGGCCCAGGCAACCGAGCGTGGCCTCACCGAGCTCGCCACCCGCGGACTGGCCACCTGCGATTCTCTCGCTTCCCTACAGTACCTCCTGCAAGCGCCACAGGGAAGCACCACAGCCGCGGCACCGGAAAGGCGGTGGCAGAGCTCGCTCGAGTCCCAACTTCCTCGCCGGGCCCCGGGCACCGTCTCCTGGCGCTCGCGCCGGCCCTCGCGCGCCGACTACCAGGC
>DUUU01000355.1 GCA_012841485.1 Armatimonadota bacterium | reverse complement strand
GCGGCTGCCCCTTTCCGTCGGGATAGGCAGGACGCCTCGCTTCGCGGGGCAGAAGGGGAACGCGCCGATGATCGGGTTCGGGAACCGTATCGGTAGCGACTTCGACAACGTGTCGCAGCGCCTCGTCTACAACTACATCGCTACCCAGCCTGATTTCCGGCCCGTTCCCTCGAAGATCGCGAGCGAGCACGCGCAGCGCCAGTTCTACGACTTCATCGCCGGCGTCTTCACCGCGCTCTATCACAACCCGGGGCTGATCGGGATGACGACGGAGCCGGATGAGACGGAGGACCGCCCCCGACCCGATAGGGTCTACGAGGACGAGAGCCGCAAGTACCTGGCGGCGCGCAAGCTCCGGCGTCAGAACGAGGAGAAGATCGAGGGACTGTTCGATGGCATGCAGCGCCTGGCCGAGCTGGGAACGGTGGGCCGCGGGGCGCTGGCGGTCCGGCGCGGCGCGCTCGGGATTCAAAGGCGCGCTCTCGAGACGCTGGTGGAGAACCTGACCCGCCTGGGCCTGCGTTGCTCGATGGACGACCAGGCCCTTTGCCTGTGCAGCGACGCCTATCCCGAGATGTGGGATGCCTGGAAGCTGCTCGCCACCGTGGGCGCGGCGGAGGCGGCCGCTTATGATGCCCGGTGGCGCCAGGAAGTGGGCGACGAAGCCCGGCTCCCGAAGTGGCAGGTCACCACGCACCGGCGCTACCTCGGCCAGATCAAGAACCGCATCTTCAAGCGCGCGCTGTTCGACCCGGCGTACGACTTCTCGGTGGATGTGCTCTGCCGCCTCTGCGACGATCCGGCGGGCTATCGGCAGCTTACGGACGAGCTCCTCGCTCAGGGGTTCGTGAAGCGCGCCGGCTGGGATGGCGGCCTGGACGTGACGAACTTCATCGACCTGGTCTTCACCAAGACCTACGTCGGGCCAGGGGGCGAGCCGCTCAAGCTCCAGTTCCGCACCCGGTTCGAGTCGCGCTACTATCGCCAAATCCTCTACACCTTTGTCGAGGACAAGGTTGCGGTCAAGACGCTGTTGCGAGAGTTTGGAGCTCTTCCGGAAACGTTGCAGGATGTGGTTTACGGCTTCACCGGCGAATGTCGGGCGTGTGGGTTCTGCAACCAGACAAACCGGAAGCTCCAATACAACAACGTGCCAGCGGTCTACCGTGGGCGGCCAGTCCGGCTGTGCTATTACTTCAAGCGGCTTGGCATGCGCGAGCTAACGCGCGAGCGGTTGGACGAGGCCCGGGCGCTCTACGCCTGGGTGGATGGGCGTTACGAGGCTGCGCCCTCCGCGGCGGCGGCATAGGCGGAGGAGCGCCTGGCGCCAAGTTCGCGCGGCGAGGTCCGGGAGCAGCTTCGGATATCTGTGTTGATAGGGAGTGCGCATGAGAATCGGCAATCGGCACTACACGCGCGCCGAGGTGCTGGAGCGCGTGGGCAGCATCCGGCAGCTGGGGGGCGTGCGCCGGTGCCTCCTGGATGACGGCCGCTCGAAGGGCGTGACCGCGTTTGAGGTGGATACGGGCGCCGGCTTCCGTTTCACCGTCTTGCCCGACCGGGGCCTCGATATCTCGTCGGCATCCTTCCGGGGCACGAACCTGGTCCATCTGACGCAGAATGGCGAGGCGCACCCCGCCTTCTACGAGCCGCAAGGCGCGGGATGGCTGCGCACCTTCTTCGCCGGCCTGCTTACTACCTGCGGGCTGACCTACCTGGGTCCCCCCGGGCAGGATGGCGAGGAGACGCTGGGCCTGCATGGCCGGGCAACCACGACGCCGGCCCGGCAGGTGTGTGACCTCTCCCGCTGGGAAGGCGACGAGTACTTGCTGGAGGTGACCGGCATCGTCGAGGAGAGCCAACTCTTCGGTGACAAGATCCGGCTGACGCGCACGCTCTCCACTCGCATTGGCAGCCAGTCGCTCACGATACGCGACTTTGCCGAGAACTTCGGCTATCAGACCGCGCCGTTCCACATCCTCTACCACGTGAACGCCGGTTTCCCGCTTCTGGATGCCTGTAGCTATCTCGTGCTCAGTCCGTGCGAGAGCGAGGCGTGCGACGCGCACTCCGCTGCCGGCATGGAGCAGATGCGCATCTTCACCGCGCCCATCCCTGGGTTCGAGGAAGAGAACTTCCTCCACCGGATGTACCCGGGGCCCGATGGCTGGGCCACTGCGGCGATGGTCAACCCGGAGCTCGAAGGCGGCCTGGCGCTTTACGTGCGCTTTGATGCGCGCGCGCTCCCGCTGCTCAACGAGTGGAAGATGATGGGGCAGGGCGACTACGTGGTTGGCGTCGAGCCGTGCAACGCCCCGTGCGAAAACCGCGCGATCCTGCGCGAGCAGGGACGCCTTCCGTTCCTGGAGCCGGGTGAGACGCGCGAGCTGAACCTGGAGATAGGCGTCCTGCAGGGCGCCGAGGAGATTGAGCGACTTGTGAAGCAGGCGGAGTGAAGCGAGAGCCGTTTCCCGCCTGACGCATCCTGGAGTACTATGGCACGCGAGAGATCTGACCTGCTGCTCAAAGACTACAAGCCGGAGCGCCTGCTGAAGCGCCCCAACAACACCCCGGAGCAGGCGAAGTTCCCGGTCATCGATGCGCACAACCACCTCTTCGGCGATCCGCCGGCACACGAGATGCTGGCGATCATGGACGCCGTCGGCGTGCGCACGTTCGTCAATGTCACCGGCAACGTCGGCATGCCGCTCGTTGATAACTGCTACACCATCGAGCGCCGCGAGTTCGACACGTTTCTGCGCGACTACGTGAAGCCGCATCCGGGGCGGTTTGCCGCGCTCACGATGTCGGAGTTCGCGAAGTGGGGTGACTTCACGCTCCCACTTGGCCCCGGCTCGGGAAGACAGGAGTTTGTCGACCGCGCGATTGAGGGGTTAGAAGCCGATGTGGCGAAGGGCGCCCTGGGGCTGAAGGTGACCAAGGAGCTGGGCCTTCAGTTTCGCGACGAGAGCGGCGCCATGGTCGCGGTGGATGACGAGCGCCTCTTCCCGATCTGGCAGCGCGCCGGTGAGCTGGGCCTGCCGGTGCTCATCCACGTCTCGGATCCGCGGGGCTTCTTCCTCCCGATTGACGAGCGCAACGAGCACTACCTCAACCTGCACGAGTTTCCCGGGTGGAGCTTCTGTGGCTCCCACTTCTCGAAAGACGAGCTCCTGGAGCAGCGCAACCGCGTGATCGCAGCGCACCCGAAGACGACGTTCTTCCTCCCGCATGTGGCCAATGACCCGGAGGATCTGGACTCCATCGCGGCGCTTCTCGACCGCTACCCGAACGCCGTCATCGATTTCTCGGCGCGTATCGACGAGCTGGGCCGGCAGCCCTATACCGCGCGCGACTTCCTCATCCACTATCAAGACCGCGTCCTCTTCGGGAGCGACATGCCCCTCTCTACCGAGATGTATCGCTGCTACTTCCGCTTCCTGGAGACGCGCGACGAGTGTTTTGAGTACATGGACTACATCGGCCGCTGGGGCCATAGCCGCTGGGGCATCTATGGTCTCTACTTGCCGGACGAGGTCCTCCGCAAGATCTACTATGAGAACGCCATCCGCCTCATGCCGGCGCTGGAAGCCGCGATAGCGGAATGAGGATGGGACTGGGGATGGGAACGCCTGGGAGGGCTTTCGCCTCCTGCGCCCCCATCTTTGAGAAGGGAGCCTGGGTTGCCGCTAGTCACTGATTACCAGCACGTGAAGGAGGTCTACCGGGAAGCCACCGAGTTGGGGGTGGCGCTGCCGGTCTTCTGCGCCGAGGACCGCGAGACGCTGGAGGCGATCCTCGCATCGGCGCTGGAGATGGGGAAGGAGATCGGCGTCGAGGACCTCCCGATCATCCCGGCGTGGACCGTCCGCTATCACGGACGGCCCCAGGCCACGCTCGTCACCGCATGCGGCGATCCGCTCCTGGGCGTGCGCCTCCACCTCTCGGATCTCGATGTGCTCATGGGCGAGGGGAGCCCCTATCGCAAGCTGCGCGTGATGCCCCACATCGATCACGGCATTCCCTGGCTAGACGAGGACGTGCTGATCGGACTGGCGGACCGCGTTGCCTCTGTGATGTGCGACGCAAGCGAGAAACCGTTCGCGGAGAATATCCGGATCACGGCAGAGTATGTCGAGCGTGTCCGCGGCAAGGTCGTCGTCGAGGGCGCCGTGGATGAGATCTACGATGCCAGCGGCGCCGGCGGGATGAAGAACGAGCCGACGACCGTGGAGCAGGCGGTGCGGTTCCTGCGCGAGACCGGCGTGGATATCCTGGTGCCAAACGTGGGCACCGAGCACCGCATGACCGCCGATCAAGTCGTCTACCGCTCTGACCGGGCGCGCGAGATCAGCGCCGCCGTTGGGCGCATCCTCTGCATCCATGGCACCACCTCGGCGAGGCCAGAGGACCTCCCGAAACTTCCCGGCGACGGTTTTGTGAAGGTGAATATCTACACGACCCTCGCCGTTCGGGGGGGACAGTCGGTCGCCCGGCACGTGCTGGAGAACTTGGGCAACATCCTTCCGGAGGCGGAGCTGCACGCCCTGGTCGCGAGCGGCGTCCTGGGAGAGCGGGTGTTGGCACCGGACTATGGCGAGAGCCAGACGCCACGCAAGCCACGGCTGGACCGCGTGGCGAACGCCACCCGCCGGGATGCCTGGTTTGCCGCCGTGCGCGACCGGTGCAAGGAGTTCCTGGGCATCTTCGGCTACGAGCGGTATGCCGGGCGGTGATTACTCGCCCCGGGGAACCAAGAGAAGCCGGGCACGTCTGAGACGCGCCCGGCTTGCTCAATCTGCCAACGGACTATTGCGCCGTCAACTCAGCATGCGCGCGCTTCAGGTCGTCGATGATTGAGAGGCGCTCCGGGCACTTCTCCTCGCAGGTGCCGCATTCCACGCAGTGCTCAACGGAGCGACCGGGGAAATCGGCCCAGTGTCGCTGCTCGCGGATCTTCTGATACTCCAGCTTGCTGTACTCGGCGTTGCCGTAGCCGCGCATCAGGTTCCAGAGCCGGAAGATGCCGGGGATGTTCACCTCTTGAGGACACGGCATGCAATAGCCGCACCCGGTGCAGAAGCGTTCGCCCAGCGCCTGGGTTTTCTGCCGGATCGAGTCGACGAGGCGCTGTTCAGCCGGGGTGAGCGGGCCGTCAGTTCGGGCGGCTTCGACGTTCTCATCCACCTCGCTGGGGGAGGTCATCCCGCTGATCGCGCTGGAGATGTTGGGGTTGGCGATCAGCGTGCGCAGGCCGAGTTGAGCGGGAGTCAGGCCCTCGCGGGCGACTTCGGCGCGGATCTCCTCGCTAGGCGTCGCGACCACGCCGCCCGCGAGGGGGGTCATGACCACCACTCCGATCCTCTTGCTCCCCAGGTAGTCGATCACCTCCTGGTTGCGGCTATAGAGCATGTGCTCCTTGAGGACGATGCACTCCCAGGGGTAGGCATCCACAAAGTCGCGGATCCACTCCGGGCGCGCGTGTGTGGTCAGCCCGATAGCGCGGATCAGCCCCTCCTCGCGGGCCTGGAGCGCCGCTTCGAGGGCCCCGTGTTCCAGGATGTGCTGGTGCATCTCCGGCGTGTTGGTGCCCCAAAAATTGAAGATATCGAAGTAGTCCGTCTGGTACCGTTTGAGCGATGCCTCTAGCTCCGCGCGGACTGAGGCAGCGGTGGGCTTCTCCGTGGCGCGCGCCTTATCCGCAAGGATCACCTGGTCGCGCCGCGCCACCTGCCAGAGCGCTTTGCCCAGCATCTCCTCGCTCTTGCCGTTGCCGTAGCTCCCCGTTTCGAAGAAGTTGATCCCCCTCTCGAAGGCGCGGTGGACCGTCGCGGTGGCTTCTTCCTCGCTCTTGGTGAAGAAGCGCATCCCGCCGAAGCCGATGACGGAGACCTGGAAACCAGTCTTGCCCAGATTGCGATAGATCATACCTCGGTTTTCCCCCTTTCGGGCGCCGGTAGAGCACGGCGCGGTTGTCTTTGGGTCAGGTGGCAGCGGCGGGGCGGATGAGCCTCGTCGCCTTCCACGAGCAATGGTTCGCCGGGGCCTTCGGGAGCTCCCCGGGATACCCGCGGCGCATAGCGAGGCCCGCCGCCCTCGGCGCCGTCAT
>DUUU01000354.1 GCA_012841485.1 Armatimonadota bacterium | reverse complement strand
CTCCTTCGGGCGATGTATCTCCATAGGACCGCCATCGGACAGAGAGACGCCCCGAAATCCGCCGCTCATTGCGTCGCGACGGGGCAGCCGGCCGGCCAGGCCGAGCCGCGAGCGGCCTGCGCGGCCGATCTGGCGTGGGGCCGGGCCTGCCGGGCTGGTCTCCATGCCCTGGCATGGGCTGCGCGCGGCAACCCTGAAGGGCCCTTGCGTGCTTGCGCTTCCGCATCGTGCAGGGGGATCTCGAAGTCACAAGCGCGTCGCGCGC
The DNA here is from genome assembly GCA_012841485.1 of Armatimonadota bacterium. The sequence continues at coordinate 28,662 of DUUU01000354.1, read as the reverse complement.
CTCTGGGCGCCACCAGGGGCGCATGGATGGGGCCGGCCGCGCGCGGCTCGTAAAGCATCTATGGAGGGAACGCGATCTTGCCTCCCCGTGGCAGGTAGGCGCGAGTCCTGCTGCCCTGGATGCTTTCGAGAAGGGGTGCGGCGCATTGGGTGTTCAGGATCTCAGAAAGGATCGACCGCAAAATGGGACGCAAACGGGTAACGATAGACGGCAATGAAGCAGCCGCCTACGTAGCCTACAAAACGAACGAGGTGATGACGATCTACCCGATCACGCCCTCGTCGCCGATGGGAGAGTTGGGCGACGCGTGGGCGGCGGCCGGGCAAAAGAACATTTGGGGCCAGATTCCGCTGGTGCAGGAGATGCAGTCCGAGGGCGGCGCGGCGGGCGCCGTGCATGGCTCGCTGCAGGCGGGCGCGCTGACCACCACCTTTACGGCCAGCCAGGGCCTCCTCTTGATGATCCCCAATATGTACAAGATCGCCGGGGAGCTGACGCCGACGGTGTTCCACATCACCGCGCGCACCCTGGCCACGCACGCGCTCTCTATCTTTGGCGATCACAGCGACGTGATGGCGTGCCGCGCCACCGGTTGGGCAATGCTCTTCTCCAACTCGGTGCAGGAGGTGATGGACTTTGCTCTGATCGCGCAGGCCGCCACGCTGCGCTCGCGCGTGCCCTTCCTCCACTCGTTTGACGGCTTCCGCACCTCGCACGAGATTCAGAAGGTCGAGCAGCTCGCCGATGAGGATATCCGCGCGCTGATTGATGATGACCTGGTGCGCGCTCACCGCGCCCGCGCTCTCTCGCCGGACCACCCGGTGATGCGCGGCACCGCGCAGAACCCGGACGTCTTCTTCCAGGCGCGCGAGGCGTGCAATCCCTTCTACAACGCCGTGCCCGAAATCGCCGAAGAGGTGATGGACCAGTTCTACGCGCAGGTCGGACGCCGCTACCACCTCTTTGACTACGTGGGCGCGCCCGATGCCGAGCGCGTGATCATCCTGATGGGCTCCGGCTGTGAGGCGGCCGAGGAAGCCGTCGCCCACCTAACCGAGCGCGGCGAGAAGGTCGGTCTGATCAAGGTCCGCCTTTTCCGCCCCTTCTCGGTGGCGCACTTCCTCAAGGCGTTGCCGGCCACCACAAAGGCGATTGCGGTGCTCGACCGCACGAAGGAGCCCGGCGCCGCGGGCGAGCCTCTCTACCAGGATGTGCTCACCGCGCTTGCCGAGGGCATGGCCGAGGGCTCGATGCCCTGCCACTCTTTCCCGAAGGTCATCGGCGGCCGCTACGGTCTCTCCTCCAAGGAGTTCACGCCGGGCATGGTCAAGGCCGTCCTTGACGAGCTCGCCAAGGCCGATCCCAAGAACCACTTCACCATCGGGATCACCGACGACGTGACCAACACCAGCATCGAGGTGGAATCCGACTTCCACACCGAGTCGGATGATGTCGTCCGCGCCGTCTTCTGGGGCCTCGGATCCGACGGCACCGTCGGCGCCAACAAGAACTCGATCAAGATCATCGGCGAGGAGACGCCCAACTACGCGCAGGGCTACTTTGTCTACGACTCCAAGAAGTCCGGGTCGGTCACGATCTCGCACCTGCGCTTCGGTCCCCGCCCGATCCAAAGCACCTACCTGGTGCAGAGCGCGAACTTCGTGGGGATCCACCAGTTCGGGTTCGTCGAGCGCTACCCCGTGCTTCAGAACGCGGCCGAGGGCGCCACGGTACTCCTCAACAGCCCCTTCGGCCCGGAGGAGACGTGGGATAACCTTCCTCGCCCGATCCAGGAAGTGATCCTCAACAGGAACCTGAAGCTGTACGTCATCGATGCGTATGAGGTGGCGCGCCAGACGAAGATGGGCGTGCGCATCAACACGATCATGCAGACGTGCTTCTTCGCGCTCAGCGGCGTGCTCCCGCGCGAAGAGGCCATCGAGCAGATCAAGAAGGCGATCAAGAAGACCTACGGCAAGCGCGGCGAAGCGGTTGTCCAGCAGAACTTCGCTGCCGTCGACGCGGCGCTGGCCAACCTCTACGAGGCGAAGGTGCCCGGCCAGATCACCAGCACCCGCGGCCTGGCCGCTGCGGTTCCCGCCGGCGCGCCGGAGTTCGTGCAGAATGTGACCGCGGATATCATCGCCAACCAGGGCGATCAGATCCCCGTCAGCAAGCTGCCTGTGGATGGCACCTTCCCCACGGGAACGGCCGCCTGGGAGAAGCGCAACATCGCCCTGGAAGTTCCCGTCTGGGATCCGGACCTGTGCATCCAGTGCGGCAAGTGCGTCCTGAGCTGCCCGCACGCCGCGGTCCGCTCCAAGGTCGTGCCCGCGAGCATGCTCGCCGAGGCGCCCGAGGGCTTCAAGTCCGCGCCGGCAAAGTGGCGCGACCTGGCCGACCAGCGCTTCACCATCCAGGTCTCGGTGGAAGACTGCACCGGCTGCACCCTCTGTCTGGAGAGCTGCCCGGCGAAGGATAAGACGCAGGTCGGGCGCAAGGCGCTCACCATGCAGCCCCAGCGTCCCCTCCGCGAAGAGGGCGCCCGCAACTGGGAGTTCTTCCTCGAGCTTCCGGATATGCCGCGCGATACCGACAAGGTGCGCTTCAACAACGTGAAGAACGTGCAGCTCCTGCAGCCGCTCTTCGAGTTCTCCGGAGCGTGCGCCGGCTGCGGCGAGACGCCCTACGTCAAGCTCGTCAGCCAGCTCTTCGGTGACCGCATGGTCGTTGCCAACGCCACGGGATGCTCCAGCATCTATGGCGGCAACCTGCCGACCACCCCGTGGACGAAGAACCGCGACGGGCGCGGCCCGGCGTGGGCCAACTCGCTCTTCGAGGACAACGCCGAGTTCGGTCTGGGGATGCGCCTCTCTATCGACACCCAGACCCGCTATGCCCGGCAGCTCGTCTCTCAGATGCGCGAGCGCATCGGCGCCGAACTGGCGGATGCCCTCCTCGCGGCCGAACAGAATGACGAAGCCGGCATCCAGGCGCAGCGCGCCCGCGTGGCCGAGCTGAAGTCGCGCCTCGACGGCGCCACCGATGCCGCTGGCCGCGACCTTCTCGCCGTGGCAGACTACCTCGTCAAGAAGAGCGTCTGGATCATGGGCGGCGATGGCTGGGCCTATGATATCGGCTACGGTGGCCTCGACCACGTCCTGGCCTCCGGCCATAACGTCAACGTCCTGGTACTCGACACCGAGGTCTACTCCAACACCGGTGGGCAGGCTTCGAAGGCAACATCTCGCGGCGCGGTGGCCAAGTTCGCCGCCGGCGGCAAGGCCGCCCCGAAGAAGGACCTGGGGCGCATGGCGATGACCTACGGCAACGTCTACGTGGCGCAGGTGGCAATGGGCGCCAGCGATGCGCAGACGGTACGCGCGATCATCGAGGCGGAAGCCTACGATGGACCCTCCATCGTGATCGCCTACAGCCACTGCATCAACCACGGCATCGACATGGCCAAGGGGTTCACCCAGCAGAAGCTGGCGGTCGATTCGGGCGCGTGGATTCTCTACCGCTACAATCCGCAGCTCGCCGCTGAGGGCAAGAACCCGCTGCAGGTCGACTCGAAGGAGCCCAGCATCCCGCTCGAGTCGTTCATCTACACGGAGACTCGCTACAAGATGCTTCAGCGAAGCGATCCTGAAGGCGCCGCCAGACTCCTGGAGGCCGCTCAGGAAGACGTCCGGCAGCGCTGGCAGATCTACCAGCAGATGGCCGCGGCGAAGCCCGCATCTGAGTAGCGTTCCACTAGACAGAAAGCCCATCGCGGAGCCCGGGGAGGGGAAGCCTCCCCGGGCTCCGCTGCGTTACCAGCATTTGCCCCACTCCCCACTCCGAGGCCACCAGAATACGCGGCCACCCTTGGCCTGCCCACCACCACGAGGCCGAAAGCGACGCAACAGGCACCACATCTGCACCGGCATGCCCCGGAACCACCCCGCGAGCTGCGTTGTTCGTAGAGGTGAAGTCGCCGCCCTGCAGCATGCGGCCGCAGGATGGCACGGCCCGCGCGCGGGCCGGATCACGCAGAAGAGGGAGCGTCGACATGGATCTGAGCACGCGATACCTGGGCTTGACCCTGAAGAACCCGATTGTCCCTTCCGCCTCGCCGCTGACGGGCACGGCGGATCGCATCCAGGAGCTCGAAGATGCCGGCGCGGCGGCGGTCGTGATGCCGTCTCTCTTCGAGGAGCAGATCACTCAGGAGAGCCTGCAACTCGATCACTACCTGGCCTATGGTACCGAGAGCCACCCCGAGGCGCTCTCCTACCTCCCAGAGCCCGTCTCCTTCCAGCTCGACCCGGATACCTATCTGGAGACGATCCGAAAGGCGAAGGAGTCGGTCGACATCCCGGTGATCGCCAGCCTCAACGGCACTTCGCCCGGCGGCTGGACGGGCTACGCCCGGCTCATGGAGGAGGCGGGCGCCGACGCGCTCGAGCTGAACATCTACTACATTCCCACCGACCCACTCGTCTCCGGCGCGCAGGTGGAGCAGATGTACTTTGATGTCCTCCGCGAGGTGCGCCAGAGCGTGAAGATACCGATCGCCGTGAAGCTGGGGCCCTACTTCAGCGCCATCGCCTTCATGGCACGTCGCCTGGCCGAGGCCGGCGCGAACGGCCTCGTCTTCTTCAACCGCTTCTACCAGCCCGATATCGATCTGGAGAAGCTGGAGGTGGCTCCCAATCTCGTTCTCAGCACCTCCACCGCGATGCGCCTCCCGCTCCGCTGGGTGGCCATCCTCTATGGGCGCGTCAACGCCGACTTCGCCATCACCAACGGCGTCCACACCCACGAGGATGTGCTGAAGGCGATCATGGCCGGCGCCAGCGCCACTCAGATCGCCGCGGAGCTGCTGGAGAAGGGGCCCGGTCGAATCCCGGACCTGCTCGCCGAGGTCACCCGGTGGATGGAACAGCACGAATACCACTCCGTGGCCCAGTTGCGCGGGAGCATGAGCCAGAAGAGCGTCGCCGAGCCGGCGGCATTCGAACGCGCGAACTATATGAAGGTGCTTCAGTCGTGGCGGCAGGATCCTACCGGTAGCCTGCCCTAGGCCGGTGAGGGAAACCCGGAGAATGCGCGCGCAGAACGGAATAGCTGGCCGGCCATTCGAAGACGCGCTCGGCCCGGGGTAGGGGGCTAGAGAAGGCTTTCATGGATCTCCCCGGCTCCTGCGAGGCAGCGAAGGATTGCGGAAAACGCAAGGGGGCGGGGCGCGCAATGCGCGCCCCGCCCCCCTCGCTTGTTACCGATACCTCCGGATGCAGATGATCCCCCTCGGCCGGTCTACTCCACCGTCCACAGCGCCGGGTTCGGCGCCTGGCTCAGAGGCACGTGCGCGCCGGTGCGCGTGCCATACGTGCCATCCTTCAGCCACTTCACGTGCCCATCCACAAACGCGAAGTTGGCGCCCTCGCTGTGACGCGCCTCCGAGACCTCCCCGTTATCATCCATGCGGATGTCATCCCAGTCGATCACATACCAGAGGTTTGTGGCAGAGGAATCGCCAAACATGATCACATCGGAGGGCGACGCGATCGATGCCAGCGCGCGCTGCGATAGGCTCGCGCCCCCATTGTTGTTGGTGTTCTGGATCGCAAAATACCCATAGCCAAACCCGCTGAACGTGGTTCCACTCCCGTTCCACTTGGCGGTGGGCCGCGATGGGCAGGTGAAGATCTCCGTGTTCTTCACGTACGGCTGGAGCATCCAGGCCCAGCCGTAATAGACGTTCGTGGCCGGACTGATGTTGGTGCGCATCAGCGTTTCGTCGTAATCCTGCGCATACTGCATGGCGGCCAGTGCCATCTGCTTCAGATTGCTCTGGCAGGTGCTCTTTCGCGCATTCTCGCGCGCCCGCGCAAAGACCGGGAAGAGGATAGCGGCAAGTATAGCGATGATCGCTATAACGACGAGCAACTCAATGAGCGTGAAGCCCATCCTGCGAGATCGATGCTTCATTACTACTCCCTTACTACTTCTTCAGAATTCAGAGGCCGCTGCAGAAGCGCCTCCCTTCACAATAGTCTCTATGCTACACACACCCCCTGGAATCCTCTAGAGCGAGCCAGGGCCATCCACTCGTACCTGGCCCCCCTCCCGTACAGAGAGCGGGCCGGACAGGCAGCAACACCTCCCGTGCTCCTGCCCGCCCGGCCCGGAATCTCCAGGGCACTGCCTCCGGCGTCTCTCCTGCTACTGCACCGTCCATAGCGCCGGGTTCGGCGCCTGGCTCAGAGGCACGTGCGCGCCGGTGCGCGTGCCATACGTGCCATCCTTCAGCCACTTCACATGGCCATCCACGAACGCGAAGTTGGCCCCCTCAGAATGCCGCGCCTCCGAGACCTCGCCATTGTCGCCCATGCGCGCGTCATCCCAGTCCATCACGTACCAGTGGTTCGGCGCCGATGAGTCGCCAAACATCACGAGATCCGCGGGCGCCTTGATCTCTGCCACCGGCCGCCCCGAGAGGCCTATCCCTCCATCGGGCCCGTTGTCGATCCCGAAGTAAGCGTAGCCGAAGCCGCTGTACGTCGTCCCCGCGCCACTCCACTTCACGCTCGGCTTCGAGGGGCAGGTGAAGATCTCGGAGTTCTTCACGTAGGGCTGGAGCTGCCAGACCCATCCATACCAGGTATCCGTGGTCGGATGGATGTTGGTGCGCATCAGAGTTTCATCGTAGTCCTGCGCATACTGCATGGCGGCGGTCGCCATCTGTTTCAGGTTGCTCTGGCAGGTGCTCTTGCGCGCGTTTTCGCGCGCCCTCGCAAAGACCGGGAAGAGAATCGCTGCCAGGATGGCAATAATCGCGATCACAACCAGTAGCTCAATCAACGTAAAGCCCTCGGAGCCAGATCGTCTTCTCATGATACTCCCTCCTGTCATTCAGGCATGCTGGGGAAACTCCCCTAACCCTTGCGCGGTAACAAGATACGACGCCACGCAACCCGGCTCCTTTCTGGCACCTGCGCTCGTTATCCCCGCCCGAGTTCAACCGCCCCGCAGAGAGAGCAAACCGGGCAAGCAGCAACACGCTTGGTCATGCCACCCACCCGGTCCGTGCCATCCGGTGTTACTCCTGACGCCTATCCCACTACTGCACCTTCCACAGCGACGGATTCGGCGCCTGGCTGAGAGGAACATGCGCGCCGGTGCGCGTCGCAAACGTGCCATCCTTCAGCCACTTCACGTGCCCATCCACGAACGCGAAGTTGGCGCCCTCGCTGTGACGCGCCTCCGAAGCGTACCCGTTATCGTTGGTGTGGAGGTCGTCCCAGTCGATCACGTAGTAGTTGTTTGCCGACGAGTCGCCGAAAAGGATGACGTCTGCGGGCGAAGAAACCGCGGCCAGCGCGCGCTCCGACAGGCTCGGCCCGCCATCAGCGTGGTCGTTGATCCCGAAGAAACCATACCCGAAGCCGCTGTAGACCCCCGGGTTGTTGCCATCCCACTTGGCGGTCGGCTTCGAGGGGCAGGTGAGGATGCCGGTGTTCTTCAGGTACGGTTGCAGCAGCCAGCTCCACCCATACCACGTGTTGCTACCCACCTTGATGTTGGTGCGAATCATCGTCTCGTCGTAATCCTGCGCATACTGCATGGCCGCGAGCGCCAGCTGCTTCAGGTTGCTCTGGCAGTTGGCCTTCCGCGCGTTCTCTCGCGCCCGCGCAAAGACCGGGAAGAGGATAGCGGCCAGTATGGCGATGATCGCTATGACTACAAGCAGTTCAATGAGCGTGAAGCCCATCCTGCGGCACCGGTGCTTCATTACTACTCCCTTCCGACTTCACAGGCGGCTGCAGAAGCGTCTCCGCTGCAGTATCGCCCAACACTTAATGCTACGCAGATGGCCCCGAATCCTCTTAAGCGCCGGCGCCTCACCGGCATCCTGGCCCCCCCCCCTATAAACAACGCTGGCCGGGCAAGCAGCAACACGCTTTGTGATCCTGCTTGTCCGGCCAGACCGTCAGCTATGACCGCGGATACGGTTCCCGCTACTGCACCTTCCACATCGCCGGGTTCGGTGCCTCATTCAGTGGCACTTCCCCGCCGGTGCGCTTGGCATACGCGCCGTCCTTCACCCACTTCACGTGCCCATCCACGAACGCGAAGTTGGCGCCCTCGCTGTGACGCGCCTCCGGAATGCCGCCGTTATCATCGACGCGGGCATCATCCCAGTCGATCACATAGTGATTATCCGAGGGGGAATCGCCAAACATGACGACATCGGCGGGGGAAGTGATGCCCGCCAGCGGCCGCGCGATGAGGCTCGGCGCGCCGTTGGGGACGTTGTTGCAGGCGAAGTAGCCATAGCCAAAGCCGCTGTACGTCGTTGCAGAACCGTTCCACTTGGCGCTCGGCTTCGAGGGGCAGGTGAAGATACCGCTGTTCTTCACGTACGGCTGGAGCATCCAGACCCACCCGTGATAGACGCCCGAGCTAGGATTGGTGAAGTGGCGCATCAGCGTTTCGTCATAGTCCTGTGCGTACTGCATGGCGGCAGTCGCCATCTGCTTCAGGTTCGAAGCGCAATTGGCCTTTCGCGCGTTCTCCCGCGCCCTGGCGAAGACAGGGAAGAGGATAGCGGCAAGTATAGCGATGATCGCTATCACGACGAGCAACTCGATGAGCGTGAAGCCCATCCTGCGACACCGATGCTTCATTACTACTCCCTTACTACTCCTTCGGAATTCAGGGGCCGCTGCAGAAGCGCCTCCGCTGCAGTATCGCCCAACACTTAATGCTACGCGGATGGCCCGGAATCCTCTTGAGCGCAGGCCCCTCATAGGCGTCCCGGCCCAACCACCCCATAAACACGCTGGCCGGGCAAGCAGCAACACGCTTTGCGACCCTGCTCGCCCGGCCAGACCATCTGCTACGACCCCGGATGCTAACCCCGCTACTGCACCCTCCACATCGCCGGGTTCGGCGCCTGATCGAGCGGCACTTCCGCGCCGGTGCGCGTGGCGTACGTGCCATCCTTCACCCACTTCACGTGCCCATCCACGAACGCGAAGTTGGCGCCCTCGCTATGCCGCGCCTCCGAGGCACCGCCATTGTCACTGCTGCGAATATCATCCCAGTCGATCACGTACCAGAGGTCCGATGGGGAATCGCCGAACATGGCAACTTCGGAAGGCGCCTTGATCTCCGCCATCGACCGCCCCGAGAGGCCCAGCCCGCCGTTCGCCACGTTCTCGATGCCAAAGAAGCCATAGCCGTGATACGCATAGACGGCCGGGTTGGTGCCATCCCACTTAGCGGTCGGCCTCGATGGGCAGGTGAAGATGCCCGTGTTCTTCACGTACGGCTGGAGCAGCCAGACCCACCCACGATACGTGCCGTCTGCTACCCGGATGTTGGTGCGGACCATCGTCTCGTCGTAGTCCTGCGAGTACTGCATGGCCGCCAGCGCCATCTGCTTCAAGTTGCTCTGGCAAGTGCTCTTGCGCGCATTCTCGCGCGCCCGCGCAAAGACCGGGAAGAGGATAGCGGCAAGTATAGCGATGATCGCTATGACAACAAGCAACTCGATGAGCGTAAACCCCCTCCTGCGATACGGAGCCTTCATCAGAACTACTCCCTTCGGATCCAAACGCGGCCACGCGGGGACCATCTCTGCGGTGCCCGGCGAAACAACGCCACTTGTTACACAGTGCTACACACGCACTGTCAACTCCTCTTCCGCTCAAGGGCTACGCGTGCTAGGGCCGAACTACCTGGTGAAGAAAGCGGGGCCGGGCAAGCAGCAACACGCTTGGCCGGCCCGAACTGTCCAGTATCACTCGGGGATGCCTGGCGCGCTACTGCACCTTCCACATTGACGGCATCGGCGCCTGATCCACCGCGATTTCCGCGCCGCTGCGGTCGGCATACACGCCATCCTTCACCCACTTCACATGCCCGTCCACGAACGCGAAGTTGGCGCCCTCAGAATGTCTGGCCTCCGAGACACCGCCGTTGTCAGCGGTCTGAGGCAGATCCCAGTCCATCACATAATGGGAGTTCTCGGGTGAATCGCCAAACAGGACGATATCCGACGGCGACTGGATCTCCGCCAGCGCCCGCCCCGAAAGGGTGTGGGGCTGGCTCGGGTTGGGCGTGGTCGGATTGATCCCGTAAAAGCTGTAGCCATGGTTGCCAAGCGACGTGCCGTTCCACTTGGCGCTCGGCTTCGACGGACAGGTGAAGATCTGCGTGTTCTTCACGTAGGGCTGCAGCAGCCACACCCAGCCATAGTAGGCTGTCCCAACCTGAGTGTACGTTCGGATCATCGTCTCGTCGTAATCCTGCACATACTGCAAGGCGGCGGTCGCCATCTGCTTCAGGTTGCTCTGGCACGTGCTCTTGCGCGCATTCTCGCGCGCCCGCGCAAAGACCGGGAAGAGGATAGCGGCAAGTATAGCGATGATCGCTATGACAACAAGCAACTCGATGAGCGTGAACCCCTTCCTGCGATACGGGGCCTTCATCATGATTACTCCCTTCGGATCCAGACGCAGCCACGCGGGAACCATCTGTGCGGCGCCCGGCGAAACAACGCCATTTGTTACACAGTGCTACACCCGCACCGTCAACTCCTCTTCCGCCCAAGGGCCACGCGTGCCTGGGCCGAACGGCCCGATGAAAAGAGCGGGCCGGGCAAGCAGCAACACGCTTGGCCGGCCCAAAGCATCCGGTATCACTCGGGGATGCCTGGCCCGCTACGGCAGCTTCCACATCGACGGCGTCGGCGCCTGATCCACTGGCACGTGCGTGCCGGTGCGAGAAGCATACTTGCCGTCCTTCACCCACTTCACGTGCCCATCCACGAACGCGAAGTTCGCGCCGTCGCTATGCCGCGCCTCCGAGACGTGGCCGTTATCGTTGCTGGTGGCGTCGTCCCAGTCCATCACGTAGTAGTTGCCGGACGACGAGTCGCCAAACATCGCGACATCCGAGGGCGCGTTGATCTCCGCGAGCGGGCGCGCGGAGAGGCTCGGGCCGCCATCGGCGTTGTCATTGATGCCAAAGAACGCGTAGCCAAAGCCGCTGTAGACCGCCGGGTTGGTGCCGTCCCACTTGGCGCTCGGCTTCGAAGGGCAGGTGAAGATACCCGTGTTCTTCACGTACGGCTGCAGTAGCCACACCCAGCCGTAATACGTGGAGCCACCCACGAAGATGTTGACGCGGACCATCCTCTCGTCGTAATCCTGCGCGTACTGCATGGCAGCGGTCGCCATCTGCTTCAGGTTGCTCTGGCACGTGCTCTTGCGCGCGTTCTCGCGCGCCCTCGCGAAGACCGGGAAGAGAATGGCCGCCAGAATGGCGATAATCGCGATCACGACCAGCAACTCGATCAGCGTGAAGCCCTTGGCGTAGTGTCGCTTTCTCATGATACTCCCTCCTCTAGTTCCAGGTATCGATACGGGAATCGCCCTTCCCCCACGTGGTGACAAGATACGACGCCTGCAAACGCACTCCCTTCTGGCGCTTGCTTGAGTTTTCTCCGCCCGGCCTCAACCCCCCCATAGGGAAAGCCGGCCGGGCGAGCAGCGACACGCGTCATGACCCTGCTCGTCCGGCCGGACCGTCTGCTACGACCCCGGATGCAGACCCCGCTACTGCACCTTCCACATCGAAGGTGTCGGCGCCTGATCCACTGGCACGTGCGCGCCGGTGCGAGAAGCATACTTGCCGTCCTTCACCCACTTCACGTGCCCGTCCACGAACGCGAAGTTCGCTCCCTCACTATGCCGCGCCTCCGAAGCGTACCCATTGTCATCCGTGGCAATGTCATCCCAGTCAATCACGTACCAGAGGTTTGATGGGGAATCGCCAAACATGACAACATCGGAGGGCGCCGAGATCGCGGCCAGTGACCGCGCCGAGAGGCTTGGCCCCCCGTTCGCCACATTGTTGATCCCGAAGTAGCCGTAGCCAAAGCCGCTATACGTCGTCGCGGAGCCGTTCCACTTGGCGGTCGGCTTCGAGGGGCAGGTGAAGACATCGATATTCTTCACGTACGGCTGGAGCAGCCACACCCACCCAGAATACGTGCTGTCGCCCAGGTAGATGTTGTGCCGCATCAGCGTTTCATCATAGTCCTGCACGTACTGCATGGCGGCGGTCGCCATCTGCTTCAGGTTGCTCTGGCAAGTGCTCTTGCGCGCGTTCTCGCGCGCCCGTGCAAAGACCGGGAAGAGAATGGCCGCCAGAATGGCGATAATCGCGATTACGACCAGGAGTTCAATCAGCGTGAAGCCCTTGGAGCCAGATCGTTTTCTCATCATACTCCCTCCTCTACTTCAGGGTACCGCTGCGGAAGTCACCCCACAGCACCTATATAGGGACAACATACGACGCCTGCAAACGCACTCCCTTCTGGCGCTTGCTTGAGTTTTCTCCGCCCGAGCTCAACCACCCCACAGAGAGAGCGGGCCGGGCGAGCAGCGACACACTACGAGACGCCACCCGCCCGGCCCGAACGATCCGGTAGTACGCCTGACGCTTATCCCGCTACTGCACCCTCCACAGCGACGGATTCGGCGCCTGGTTGAGAGGAACATCCGCGCCGGTGCGCGTGGCGTACGTGCCATCCTTCAACCACTTCACATGGCCATCCGCGAACGCGAAGTTGGCTCCCTCGCTATGACGCGCCTCCGAAGCGCCCCCATTGTCATCAACGCGGTTGTCATCCCAGTCGATCACGTAGTGGTTGTCTGATGGAGAATCGCCAAACATGATGACATCGGCAGGCGCCGAGATCGCGGCCAGTGACCGCGCCGAGAGGCTTGGCCCCCCGTTCGCCACATCGTTGATCCCGAAGTAGCCGTAGCCAAAGCCGGCAAGCGAGGTCCCATTCCACTTGGCGGTTGGCTTCGAGGGGCAGGTGAAGATCTCCGTGTTCTTCACATACGGCAGGAGCTGCCAGGACCACCCGTACCACACCGAGCCCGGGTTGACCGCCGTGCGCATCAGCGTTTCGTCGTAGTCCTGCGCATACTGCATGGCTGCGGTAGCCATCTGCTTCAGGTTGCTCTGGCAGTTGGCCTTCCGCGCGTTTTCGCGCGCCCGCGCGAAAACCGGGAAGAGAATAGCGGCGAGTATAGCGATGATCGCTATGACAACGAGCAGCTCAATGAGCGTAAAGCCCCTAGAGCCCGATCGCTCTTTCATGAAACTCCCTCCTCTGGATCCGGGCCAGAAGCCCTCAACACCCCGTACAGGGACACCATACGACGTCCCACTGGCGCACTCCTTTCCGCCGCATCCCATCACCTTTCCCGCCGGAACCAAACCCCCTTGGGAGGGATTCGGCCCTTCGCGGTGGAACACAGAGCGCGGAAAGGCTCCGCATGGCCGAACTGGAAGAGCGCACTCCCGTCCATCCGCGACAGCGTCGCCTGCGCAGGCTGCTGATGGTAAGCGCCTGCGTCGCGGTCAGCCTCGCGCTCCTCTGGTGGCGCCACATCAACACCGTGCCCCGATATGCCATGCCCCGGCCCGCGCTCCCCCAGCCCAATGCGTTCGATTACTACCTCAGCGCCGGCGATGCTCTCGACTCCCTCCGCGGCTATCCGCTCGTGCAAAGTCCATCCACCTCCCCAGAATACCTGGCACTCGTTGTCGAGGCGAACGAGGCGGCGCTCGCAACTTTTCACGCCGGTCTGCGCTATCCCTTTCTCACCCCGCTTCCAGATTCGCAGGCGCTCGCGCGGCGCCTCCCCTATCTGGAGAGCTTCCGGCGCCTGGGAAACCTCCTCTGGGCAGAAAGCCGCGCCGCCCTCGCCATCGATGACGTCGAGGGCGCCCTGGAGGCCACCTTTCTCCTGATTCGCCTGGGCATCGATGTCACGCGCGGCGGCATCCTCACCCACGTCCACGTAGGCCGCGACCTCGAGCAGAGAGGCCTTGCCCAGCTAGCCGTCGTGGGCAAGGAGCTGGACGCGCAGCAATGCCGGCACGTGCTGCATCGCCTCCGCGATTTGGAAGCGCGTCGCCCGCCGCTCACCGAGGCGATCCACCGCGAGCGAGACCTGCTTCGCGAGTTCCTCTGGCGCCTGTCACGCCGCCAGCCGGATGCCATCCACGCGCTCGACACCTTTCTGCGCCGGCGATGGTCCTCGGGCCCCCGGCTGCTCTACCTCATCAACCTGCGCGGCGCCCACCATCAATTGATACAGCGCACGGATGAGGCTGCCCGGCTTTCGACGTTGCCGGCAGGCCAGCGGGCTCCTCTCGCCCCAGCAACCGCACCTCTGATCGAACGGTTTGACCTGGTACGCCGCCTCCACTCCGCGCTTCAGGGAGAGGACCTCCTGCAAACCCGCTCGCGCCTCCTACAAACGGCGCTGGCGCTCCGCGCCTACCACCTGGAACAGGGCCGATCTCCTGACTCGCTGGACGATCTCGTCCCGCGCTATCTTCCCTCGCTTCCACCGGATCCCTATGGAGAGGGCGATCCCCTGCGCTACCAGGCCCGCCCTGAGCCCTACGCCTACAGCCTGGGTCCGGACAGCACCGACGATGGGGGTCACGCCCTTCCCTGGCGCTGGCTCAACAACGCCAACGATCCCCTCAAGGGCGATCTCAGGGTGATCCTGGGCGAATATGATATGTGGCGCTCCAGGTAGCTCCGCACGCCCCGCTCATCACCGAGATATCTGCAGCGCTCACGCGGCATCACCCTGCCGGAGGGCGCGATAGCCCACACCTCCCGGCAGCGGTCCCTTCTGTTCAGGGCCTATAGAGCCGGCGCGCGAGCGCCGCCGGCACACCCGCGAGAGCATCCAAGCGTTTGGTTCGTTGACACTCCTGCCCGGGTCTGTTAGAATCTCTTTTGGACTCATACGCCAATGAATAATCGTCAACGACATACAAGAAACTTCTGCATCATTGCCCATATTGATCACGGTAAGTCAACTCTGGCCGACCGTATCCTGCAGTTCACCGGCGCCATCTCGGATCGGGACATGCAGGATCAGGTGCTCGACACGATGGATCTGGAGCGCGAGCGCGGGATCACGATCAAGATGACCGCGGTCCGCCTCACCTATCGTGCCAACGACGGCGAGGAGTATACCCTCAACCTGATCGACACCCCCGGGCACGTCGACTTTACCTACGAGGTCTCGCGCTCGCTCGCCGCGTGCGAGGGCGCCCTGCTCGTCGTGGACGCCGCTCAGGGGGTGGAGGCGCAAACCCTCGCCAACGTGAATCTGGCGCTCAATAATAACCTGGAGATGATCCCGGTCATCAACAAGATTGACCTCCCTGCGGCCGACCCGGAGCGCGTGAAGCACGAGATCGAGGAGGCCCTCGTCCTCGATGCCTCCAGTGCGGTCCTCGCCAGTGCCAAGGAGGGTATCGGCACCGAGGAGATTCTCGAGGCCGTGGTCCAGCGCATTCCGCCGCCGTCGGGCGATCCCGATGCGCCCCTGCGCGCGCTCATCTTCGACTCGCACTTCGATGCCTACCTGGGCGTTGTGGCCTACGTGCGCGTTGTTGATGGCTGCATCCGCCCCGGGCAGCCGATTCGGATGATGTCCAACGGCAAACCGTTCGAGGTGAGCACCGTCGGCATCTTTCGGCCGCGCATGGAGCGTGTCTCGGAGCTGCGCGCCGGCGAGGTGGGCTTCCTCACCGCCGGCATCAAGTCGGTGAGCGATTGCCAGGTGGGTGATACGATCACCGACGCCAAGAAGCCCGCGGCAGCCCCGCTTCCGGGCTACAAGCGCGCCAAGCCGATGGTCTTTTGCGGCCTCTATCCGGTGGACAGCCGCGACTACCCAGAGTTAAAGGACGCGCTTGCCAAGTTGCAGCTCAACGACGCCGCGCTCACCTTCGAGCCCGAGTCCTCCGCGGCCCTCGGGTTTGGCTACCGCTGCGGCTTCCTCGGACTCCTTCACATGGAGATCATCCAGGAACGCCTGGAGCGCGAATTCGAGCTCGATCTGGTTGCCACCGCCCCGAGCGTGGTCTACCGCGTCACCACCACGGATGGTGCCGTGGTGAACGTGGACAACCCGGCGGCGCTTCCTCCGCCCACCAAGATCGAGAAGATCGAGGAGCCCTACGTCGAGGCGACGATCATCGCGCCCTCGGATTTCATCGGGCCCTGCATGGAGCTTTGCCAGGAGCGCCGCGGCGTCTACCGCGCGCTGGAGTACACCGCCCCCAACCGGGCGTTGATCCGGTATGATCTGCCGCTCTCGGAGATCTTGATGGACTTCTTCGATCAGCTCAAGAGCCGGACGAAGGGCTACGCCTCCTTCGATTACGACTTCAAGGGCTACGAAGAGTCGAGCCTGGTGAAGCTGGACATCTGCCTGAATGGCGATCCGGTGGACGCGCTCTCCTTCATCACGCACCGCGAGCGCGCCTATCCGCGCGGGAAGGCGCTTGTGGAGCGCCTGAAGTCGATCCTGCCCCGCCAGCAGTTCGAGATCCGCATCCAGGCATCCATCGGCAACAAGGTGATCGCGGCCGAGCGCATCAGCGCCCTGCGCAAGAACGTCATCGCCAAGTGCTATGGCGGCGACATCTCGCGCAAGCGCAAGCTACTCGAGAAGCAGAAAGAGGGCAAGAAGCGCATGAAGCAGATCGGCAGCGTCGAAGTGCCCCAGGAGGCTTTCATGAGCGTGCTCCGCGTAGGCGAGGGGTAGACGCGCAGAGCGCGATGCCTGGGCCAGGCGCGGGCGCGGTGCTCCGCTGATCCGGCAATCCGGGCGTTTACAAAAGAGGCAACCTGCTGCCTCGTAGGTGGAGGCGGAATAGGGAGCGGTATCACGTTGGTGGACACGCCCGAGACGATCTCCTTGCCCGAGCCGTCGGGCAAGGAGGAAGCTGCCGCGGGCCGCGGGGGCACGCAGCCGACCAGGCCTGGCGAGGGCCGGCTGGATGCAAAGACTCTCACGGCTCTGGGAGTCACCTTGCTCTCGTGGTCCTCGGCCTTCGCCGGCATCGGCGCCGGCCTACGCGCCTATGCTCCCGGCCATCTGGTCCTCCTCCGCTTCCTCGTCGCCGCCGGCGCGCTTCTCCTCTACGCCGTGCCGGCGCGCACGCCCCTCCCCAGAAGGCGAGACCTTCCCGCGCTCTTCCTTCTCGCGCTCCTGGGCTTCACCGTCTACCATATCGCCCTGGTTTACGGGCAGGTGACCGTGGACGCCGGCACCACCGCACTCTTGATCGCCACTTCGCCCGCCATCACCGCGCTCGTCGCCAGGATCATCCTGCGCGAGCGCCTGAAGCCGCTGGGATGGGCGGGCATCGCGATCAGCTTCGTGGGCGCCGCTCTCATCGCTTTCGGAAAAAGCGACGGGATGCGCTTTGCGCCAGGAGCACTCCTCATCCTCCTGTCCGCCTTCACGACGAGCCTCTACAATGTACTCCAGAAGCCCTATCTGAGGCGCTACCGCGCCCTCGATCTCGCCACCTACGCCCTCTGCCTGGGTACCCTCCCGATGCTGGCCTTCCTGCCGGGCCTGGCGACGGCCATCGCCACGGCCCCGCTCAGCGCCACGCTGGCCATCGTCTACCTGGGCCTCTTTCCACTGGCGCTTGGCTACGTGGGCTGGAGCTATGCGCTCTCGCGCGCCCCGGCAGCCATCGTCTCCAGCTTCCTCTACCTCTCCACGCCCCTGGCACTCGTGATCGCCTGGATCTGGCTGGGCCAGGTGCCACCGCCCCTCTCGCTGGCCGGCGGCGCCATCGCTCTCGCCGGCGTCATCGTGGTCAACACACGCGGCCGGTAGCATGCCCTCAGCAGAGCTCATCCACCAGGCGGCGCACACTCTCGAACGCCTCGGCCTGCCGCAGCACCTCGCCCTTCTCTCGCGCGAAGACGCGGGCCTTTCCACAGATCTGCGCCCCGTACACGCGCAGCCACGACTCCATCACCGCCTCGTGAGGCTCAAAGCCGCTGTCTGCCCCCACGGTGATCACCGCCGCGCGCTTCCCGCGCAAGATCGAATGGTCGCGGTAGTAGCCATGGGTGCGGTCGATGAAATCCTTCATCCCCCCGGGAGGGCCGAGCCAGTAGATGGGAGCCCCGAGCACAAAGAGATCCGCCCGGAAGAAGCGCGCCATCAAAGCCTCAAAGTCATCCCCCTGGATGGCGCACCTTCCCAGGCGCATGCACGCCCGGCATCCACGGCAACGCTCGATGCGCAGATCATCCACGCGCACGAACTCCGTGCTCGCCCCCGTGCGCTCGCCCAGAAGACGGAGCGCCTCTCGCACCAGCAGGTCGGTGTTTCCCTCGCGGCGCGGGCTTCCCGAAACACCCAGGATCGCACTCATCTGCTGCCCCCTTTCATCCATCTCGCATCCATCACCTTCGCGCTTGCCAGCAGCCCTGCCTGCCTTTAGCAAGCCCTCGTCTACCACGCGCAAGGAGAAGCCCCGCCCATCGCGAAGAGTCCCTCAACAGGGAGAGTTGGAACGGCGGATCGCGAGGGCCGGCGCCCGCTTTGCGCGCGCAAACCCGGCCAACCGGCGATCTGCACTCTGCAATTCCGAAGGGAGCCTCCTATGGAGAAGTGGCCAATCGGCATTTTCACCTCGGTGGGTGCCGGACTGGGAGCCGGGCTAGATACCGTCAAGTCGCTGGGCGTGCACACCGTGCAGGTTCACGCCCCCCATGGGCCGGATCGTGCCCCGGATCGCGTGGCGCAGTTCCGCCAGCAGTTCGCGGACGCAGGCATCCAGGTGACCGTCGTTTTCGCCGGCTTCGCCGACGAGAGCTACGCCGACATCCCCACCGTCAAAAAGACCATCGGCCTGGTGCCGCCCGGACCGCGCGCCGAGCGCCTGAAGGAAACCAAGGCGATCTCGGACTTCGCGCACGCCCTGGGTTGCGATGCCCTCGGGATGCACATCGGCTTCGTGCCGGAAGATGCCTCCGACCCCAACTACGCGGGGGTTATCAAGGCGGCCCAGGAAGTGTGTGACTACTGCAAGCAGAACGGGCAGCGCTTCCACCTGGAGACGGGGCAGGAGAAGGCGGACGTCCTCCTGCGCTTCTTCAACGACGTCGGTCGCGACAACCTCGCGATCAACTTCGACCCGGCGAACCTGATCCTCTACGGAACGGACGAGCCGATCCCGGCGCTGCGCGCGGTGGGCCGCTACGTGAAGAGCGTACACTGCAAGGACGCGAAGCGGAAGCCGGACGTGGGCGGCGGCTGGGCCGGCGTGGAAGTGGCTTTGGGCCAGGGCGACGTCAACATGGAGCTCTTCCTGCGCACGCTCAAGGAGATCGGCTACTTCGGCCCGCTCACCATCGAGCGCGAGATCTCCGGCGATCAGCAGAAGAAGGATATCGCCGAGGCCATTGCCCTCCTCCAGCGGCTTCGCGGCGAGATCCTCGGCTGATCGCGCCCTCCGGAGCACTCAGCGAATGCCCGGGGCCTCCCCCAATCCACCCAGGAGGCCCCGGCGCCTCTCGCCCATGCTCCCGCATGGCCGGCGCAACCCCGGGCGCCCAACCAGCCCATCCATCTTCGCCCCTTCATCCATGGTATCCGCAGTGGCACCTATCGGTCTGGTGGCTGGGGAGGACCCAGGTGGCGCTCGAGGATCCTCCGCAGGTCCCGCTCGCTCGGGATCCGGCCGGCCAGGATGACGGCGTCATCCATCACGAGCGCCGGGGTGAGCACCGGGCCGAAGTCAGTGATGCCATCCAGATCCTTCACCCGTTCCACGCTCACATTCCGGTAGCCACCGGCCAATAGAGCGCGCTGCACCAGGCCATACAGCGAGTCACACCGCCGGCAGCCGGGCCCTAAGACCAGCAGACGGTGGCGGCTTGGCGGGCGCGCAGCCTTCTCATCGGCAGGGGGCGCCTCTCCGATGTGGAGGGCGCAGTAGCGCGAGACCACCTCCAGCGCAGCTGTGAGGCGCTCTACCTCCATCTCCAGATCGGTCACCCACCGTTCCAGCACCGCGACACGCTCCGCGAGGGAAGGGGGAGCGGTCTCTTCCACGTGGGCGCCGGATGCCGCGTCCGGCGAGAGGATGCGGTCGATCTCCGACTGCGGGATCCGATGCTGCCCGCCCGGCAGCTTCGTCGATCTCAGCTTGCCTTCGTAGATGTAGCGCTTGATGGTGGGAACACTCAGGTGCAGCGCTTCCGCTGCTTCAGCAATCGTGAGGTAATGCACTCCGCTCCTTCAATCCACACGCGAGCACCGATGGCTGCCGCCTGCCACAGTAGCACCCTGGCCATAGATTGCTGGGTGATCCGCAGGTGGTAGGAAGACTCGCCTTCCTATCGGGGCACTCTCCTTCAGAACCAGGGGTACCACCTCATGGCTCGTACAGGAGATCCGGACTCCACGGGGCCGGACCCAGGCCCGCCGTATATCACTCTTCTACGCGCGAGTGAAGCTGGCCTACCGATTCGCCTGGCACCCTTCAGGTTGGGTCAGGCCGAGAGCTCAGTGTCCGAACGCGTTGCTTTCGAGTTCAAAAGCTCAGCCATAGAGGTTCTCTACTACCAGTCTGTGATCAGTGGAGGCATCAGATCGTCTTCATACCGTGACAGGGCCGCCAGGACATTCGGGAGCGTCTTCCGTGCAGCGATGTTGATGCCCACGGCCTGCAGCGGTCGAAAGCTGGGCGCTTCACGCTCGGCGCGGTCAGGCAGGCCCATGTTCTCATACAGGTAAGCGGCAGTGTAGGAGAGATGGGCTTGCATACCCGCTGCTATGGGGATCTCGTTAAAACGCTGCAGGGCCGTATCGTGGCTCCCACTTGCACTCAGGCAAAGAGCTTCAAGGCTCTTCGCCCATCGGTTGTTGGGAGAAAGCGCCAAGGCGAATTCAACCGCGACGAGCGCAGGCTGCGGTTTGTTATCCAGAAGCAGGATGGTTGCTAGTGTTGTGTAAACCGGATGCCAGAGGGGATCCCGCTTAAGGCATATCATGGCCAGCGCATTCGCTGTCGTCAGGTCACCAGCGAATGCCTTGTAGCGAGCCATGAGCAGAAACCTCAATAGATCACCGTCGGGAAGCCCCGAGAATGCCTGGTCACTCCCGGCAGGCCGGGTCGAGAAGTGGCTGCGCAGCGCGCGGAGACCAGCGGTATCCGAAACCCTACGTATCATATCCGCTAGTTGGCGTCTCGCCTTCTCTATGTTCCCGTGCTGGGCACTTAGACAAGCACTATCCATCACCCAATCCGCACTTGGTCCCCCTGGAGGAACTACGGCGAACTCCGACACTGCTTCTGAGTTTCGGCCCTGCGCGATAAGGGCATGTGCCAGCGCACGGTGTAGAGGCATGGCGTGGGGATAACGCGCCAGGCCCTCCTTGGCCGCTGCCACAGCGGCGGCGGCGTTGCCACTTCGCAACAAGGCGCGCACACGTGTGAACCACCCGGCAGCATCACCGGGGATGGCATTTCCACCCAACTCGGCCGCTGCCTGTCGCCGTGCCGCGCCTGTGCGAACAGCAAGCTCCTCGCGCAATGCCTCCGCAGCTGGCCCCAACTGGTTGAGTTCCAACAAGAGGCTCACCAACTCATGTCGCAGGTCTCCATCGTCGGGCTGCTGGCGAATGGCCAGGCGATACTCGTCAACGGCCTCTGCTTTCTGGCCAGAAGCCCGTAGCGCGGCCGCGAGCTTCCGATGTGCGTCTGCACCATCCGGATTGGCCGCCACGGCCTCATTGCCTGCGAGGACGCGGGCGCGCAGCATCTCTTTCTGACACTCCGCGTTGTCAGGCGCCAGCTCCGAAGCTCGCTTCAGGCATCGGTAGGCATTGGCATACTCCCGCTGCTCAAGATGACGCATACCTGCTGTGTACTGGGCTTCCGCAAGAGTGTTCGTGGCCTGCTTGAGAGCGCTTTGATACGCTGCTTCATGCGGTGCCGTCTGAACAGCCCGTGTAAAGGCCTTGTGGGCAGTATCCAGATCGCCTCCTTCCAAAGCCCTCTTGCCGACATCGTAATCGGGTCGACCCATGAGTGTCTTGACCTTTTGGAGTGCCTCTATGACTTCGGCGTTTTCCCCTACACGACGGGAGACCTCCACCAACTGGGATTGCGCCCCAACGAGGTCTCCCTTCGCAGTCAATTCCTTGGCACGTTCAAGAGCATGGTCTACGCGTGCTCGTACCGTTCGCTTGCGCGTGGTAACTGGAAACCAGAGATCCTCGGGAAATCGCGCCCGCATCTGGATGCTCTTCTGTTCGGCGACATCGAATTGCCCCTGTGCCAGCGCCACCAGGAACTCCGTCAGCAATGCGGCCCGAGAACGGTAGCGCTCGTCCCAAGCGCTACTCTCGCCCATTGCATAGCTGAGTGCGACATCCATGCTGTCGGTAGCTATCATGAGTACATTCTCAGCATGTGCATCCGAGGGCTGTGGCACGTCTTTAGCGTTCTCTCGGGGCACGATGATGGTCGTGGCGCCGCCCTTGAGAGCAGCTGTTACCTTCTGGAAAACACCCCCGACGGGAGCAATCCCTCCTCGCGGTGTGATCTCGCCTGTGATGGCTACGCCCGGCAGGATGGATGCGCCGGTGGCCGCCGAGAGAACAGCAAGACCCATTGCAACACTCGCGCTGGGCCCATCTTTGGGTACCGCCATATTGTCAAAATACACATGGACATCAAGGCTTTTCAGAGAACGCGGTGGCCGACAACGCGCTAACTGGTAGTCAACCCAGGTGAGGGCATAGCTAAAGGACTCCTTCTGTCTTTCCGAGATACCAGTCACGCGGTGGTTGCCCGTCCCTGGCTTTACGATGGCATCCAACCGACCCATCCGGCCCACACCGCTTCCTGAGACGCTCATATAATGGACTACACCCACCTCGGCGTGTAACATCCCCCCAGTAGTCACCAGTGCTAACGCCGACAGAACCACTGCAATGATCAACGAACGCCATCGATACAGTGCGATACTCATCTCGTCTCCCCTTGCCCAAGGATCGCCAACATGTACCACCCGGGCATCAGCGTTCAACTGCGGTCACTGGAGTACTGCAAAAGACCGTACCGAGCGAGGTTCTAGAAGAGCAGACTATCATGCCACTGGGTGCCCCACTGATACCACACAAACACTGCCCTGCTCTTGCACCAGGGAGTGATTGAGGATGCTCCTCCATACGCTCATGTGTCCCTCGATTCCTTCCCAAGAGGTAGCATCCAGGAAGTGTGGGCACCAGACGCCTATGAGTTCGAGAGGCCCCCGGAGTGAGCTCAGGTTCTGGCACCCGCGGCTCTCAGTCTCAGTGTCACCACCGCGGAGTGATCCGCACTACTGCTGGAGTGGGTACTATACCCTGGGTGCCGGCCGCGCCAGCCTTGCCCACAAACGCGGATGCTGTCTGATCTGAGGGGCAAAGCCAGCGGGCACCGGCGGAAAATGGTGGGGCACCTGGGAGGCGATGGATGGGGAAGGGGGTGGGGTTCAGGGCGGGTGCCCTGAACCCCCGAACAGTGAACCTTACTCGTCGCGGCACTCGTGGTCGCAGTCGCAGTCACACTCGTCATCGCATTCGCCGTCGCACTCGCAGCCGCACTCGTCCTTGATGAGGGGAATCCAGTCGCCGTGGGCTTCGAACATCTCGTCCACGAGCGCCCAGATCTGGTCGAGGCTCAGCTCGGCGCCGGTGTGCGGATCGAGCATGGCGGCATGGTAGACATACGTCTTGCACTCCTCCAGGGCAGCGCGTACGACCAGCTCCTGCACGTTGATGTTCGTGCGGTTCATGGCCGCCAGATGCGGAGGCAGCTCGCCCACCTTCATGGGCTGAATGCCATTCTTGTCGATCAGGCACGGCACCTCCACGCAACACCCCTCGGGAAGGTTATCGATCAGGCCGTCGTTGAGCACGTTGCCGTGGATCACCGTTGGCTCGCCCGTCTCCATGGCGTGGATGATGCGTGAGCCGTACTCAGAGGTGCGGCGCAGCGAGTCGAACCCCTTGCCGGCTTCCAGGTCCGCCGCCATCTTCGCCCAGCTCGCGTTCTGGTTGACGCACCGGCGCGGATACTCATCCAGTGGAATGTTATACTGCTCGATCAGATCCGGACGGTCGCGCTTGATGTGCCAGGGGGTATACTCGCTGAAGTGCTCGCTCGACTCGGTGATGTAGTAGCCGATGCGCAGCATCATATCGAGGCGGACGCGGTCCCAGTCCGGATAATACTCGCGGCTGGCCACCTTCTCGAAGATGCGCGGATAGAGATCCTCGCCGTGATGCTCCAGCGTCAGGTAGAACGCCATGTGGTTGATGCCGGCGCAGGTGTAGTTCACCTCGTCGGGGTTGACGCCAATGGCCTGGCAGAGGTGGCGGTAGCTGCTCTGCACGCTATGGCACAGGCCGATGGTGTTGATATCGGTGCCGGCGAGCATCGCCCACGTGTTCATCGCCATCGGGTTGACGTAGTTGAGGAAAGTGACGTCGGGGCAGACCGCCTCCATAATATCGGCATATTCGAGCATCACGGGGATAGTGCGCAGCGCCCGGAAGATGCCGCCGATCCCAAGAGTATCGCCAATCGTCTGGCGCAGCCCGTACTTCTTCGGGATCTCGAAGTCGGTGACGGTGCATGGCTCGTAGCCGCCTACCTGGATCATGTTGACGGCGTAGTCGGCGTCCTCCAATGCCTCCTCCGCGTCGGTGGTGGCGATGATTGTGGGCTTCGCCTTCCAGGCCGCGGCGACCTGGCGCGCCATCTTCTCCGCCGTGCGCAGGCGCTCCTCATCGATGTCGTAGAGCACATACGTGCCCTCGCTCAGATCCGGATAAGACAAGCAGTCGGACAGGATGTTCTTTGCAAAGACGACGCTCCCCGCGCCGATCAAGGTGATCTTCGGCATCTATACTCCTTTATGGTCTCTCATTTCCCCCTGAAGACCTGGAAACCGGAAGGAACAGCAAGCCCGCTCGCGGCGGCTTCCTCTCCCATCACGCCTTCACGTCCTCCGGGGGCACGCTTCGCTCGCACACTCAAGCATACTTCTCAGCCGTCTCAATCGCAAGCCGGCTCCAGACGTGGAGGCGATCCGGATGGCCGGCGAGCGTCTGCAACTCGCGGAGGACCACCTGGTAGTGGCATCCCTGCAACTGGCGCATCCCCGCTTCCAGATCGCGCCGCAGCTCCTCCGGATCCTCCGGGAAGACTACCGCGCTCGCCTTCTGCCGCCACATGATGACGTGCCGCCCGGCGACGCGCTCGATCACCCGGTCGAGATCGGTCCACGCGCTACAGACGAAGAGGCGCAGGTTCGGAATAGAGAGCACCCCGTCGATCTTCTCCGTCAGGTTCTCGCAACAGCCGTAGGCCGTCAGGCCAAACCGCTCCAGGATCGGCTTCTGGTACTGGAGGAGGAATTCCTCCCACATCGCCGGGGAGACGGGATCGAACTCCTGGCTGTTGGCACACCCCCAGAGGTTCGCGTAGGTGAGGGGCCCGCCGGCCGGATCGGGACCGATGGGGTCGCTGCAGAACATCCCGCCCACGTTGTTGGGCGAGAGCAGCCCCATCGCCTCCACCTGATCCATCGTCTGAAGGACGCCATCGCGCAGATGCGCCATGAGGCGGTGGACCCAATCCGGGCTCTCGATCATATCGATCATCAACTGGGTCAGGCCACGCAGGGCCGCAGCCATCGTGCAGATTGTCGCGTTTAGAGGCGGCGCGCAGGCAAGCCGGACCGGTAGGAGATCGCCGAAGAGATCATGGGCTCGGGCAAGCGCGGCCTCCGTCTGCTCTTTGCTCAGGCGCACGGATGGCAGGCGCAGGCGCTCGATGTCCTCCAGGCTCTTCAGCGGTGGATCGTAGACCCAGGCCCCCCCTGGACGAGAGGGAGGAATGCGGTTCATCTCCACGCCCCAGGTGTTGAGGGGATCGCGCTCCAGGATCGCCGGCACGGGAAAGGTGCCCTCGACCGGGGTGTCATCGCCGATGTCGTGCTTGATCAGCGTCATGCGCAACTCGCGTTCGACCATGCGCATCCAGGGGTCCTGGCAAACGAGCGCCTCGGACGGAAGGAGCTCCGCCCAGGCGCCCACCGGACGGCACCACACCGGCGCGCGGTCCGGCCGGCGCATCGCGTTCACGTCCCGCCAGCGCCGGCAGATCGCCTCATTCTCCGGGCTCGCGGCGATCTCCGCCACACGCCGGGCCAGTTCACGCAGATACTCTCGCTCCTCGGGCATCTTCTCTCTCCTACCCTGACGGCCTACCAGCGTCAGTAACACCTCGCACGGGCAGCCCCCGCGCGACCTATTCACTCCCGACCAACTCTCCTGGACCGCCGGTCTCAGCCGGCATGGACCCCCCGGCGCCCTGGGCAAGGAAACACGTCCATCGCCAGCGAACTCATCGGCGGAGGTCCAAGCAATGCCACAGATGACACCCCGCGAGCGACTGCTAACTGCGATGCGCCGGGAACAGCCCGACCGCGTCCCCCTCCATGTGCGCGGCGTGCCCGTTTGGAATGAGCAGTGGGTGAGCACCCGCCACCCCTCCTATGCCCCCGTGATCCAGGCAGTCGCCACGCATGGCGACCTCGTCGCCAGCTGGTCGCCCCCGCAAGGCTTCTTCCTCTCCGCGGCCCCTCTGGAGACCGAAACGACGCTCATCCCCGCAGGCGACTGGGATATCCAGCGGATCACTCTGCGCACGCCCCTGGGCCCGCTCACCCGCGAGCGCCATATCAGCCGCTCGGGGATGCCCGGGCTTACCACGCGCTTCTGGATCGAAACGCTCGAAGATGTCGAGCGCTTCCTCTCGCTTCCCTACGAGCCCGTGAAGGTGGATGCAACCCCCTTCTTCGAGCTGGAACGTCAGCTTGGCGAGCGCGCTCTCGTCATCACCGGCCTGAACAACCCCGCCACCTATACGCACATGCTTCTGGGATCCGAGCGGCTGGCAATCTGGAGCATTGAGGAGCGCGCGCTCATCTCCCGGGTGATGGGCCTCTTCGCCGAGCGCGTGTACGACCTGGTGCGCGCCCTCCTGGAAGCCGGCGTCCGCGGCGTTTTCGGCTTCACGGGAGAGGAGTATATCGGCCCGCCGCTCCAGTCGCCCCGAGACTTCCGGGAGTGGGGCATGTGCCTGGAGCAGCCGATCGCGGAGCTCCTGCACCGGTATGGCTGCCTGATGCACATCCACTGCCACGGCCCGATGGATGCCATCCTGGAGGAGTTCCCTGCCATCGGGTGCGATTGCCTCCACCCAATCGAAGCGCCTCCCCTCGGCGATGTGCCCCTCGCGGACGCGAAACGGCGCATCGGCAACCGCGTCTGCCTGGAGGGAAACATCCAGATCTGGGACCTCTACTCGTTCACCCCCCCCCGAGATCCGGGATCTGGTCCGCCGCGCAATCGAGGACGGCGCGCCGGGCGGTGGCTTCATCCTGTGTCCCACCGCATCGCCCTTCACCCCCACCCTGGATCCCAAGGTGGTCGAGAACTACCTCGCCTTCATCGAGGCCGCGGTGGAGTGGGGCAGGGCATGAGGCGCGCGCACGCGCGCCTCTCCAACGGCTCACGCGCATTCAGGAAGCCAGACGGCCATGCGCCCAGGGGCGCGGTTGTCCCAAACGCAATAGGGCACGGCGCACACGGTAATCGGCACGCGCGCCGGGCATTGCGCCCGATAGAGGGCACCCTCCCACCCCTCGTCTGAGACCGCCACAGCCGGGCCAGTGAGCATCACCACTCCGTCCAGCATGCCCTCCTCAAAGCGGACGCTGAACTCGGCATCGGCAGGCAGTATCACCCGCTGCACCGGGACGGGATTGTCCACATCCTCCAGGCAGTAGACGAGGGGGCCGCGCTGCAGCGCCACGCGCCCGATATCCTGGCGCGCCTCTGGATGGGCGTAGACGCGCTCCACCGGCATCGGCAGCTCTAGCTCGACGCGGTCGCCGTTTCGCCACTCGCGCTCCAGGCAGGCATAGCCTTTCACCACTCTGCCCGAAAGATCGACCGGCTCACCATTGACGCGCGCTGCCGCGCCCCGGCACCATCCGGGAATGCGGAGGCGCAATGTGAACCGCGCCGGCTCTTCCACCTCCAGGCCAAGTGTCACGCGGCCATCCCAGGGGTACTCCGTCTCCTGCCGGAGCGTGACCAGCGCGCCATTCAATCGCAGGCGCGCGCTCCCGGCGATGTACAGATGCACGGCCACGCCGCCTTCGCCCTCGGAGTAGACATACTGTCCCAACGAGGCGAGGAGGCGGGCGATGTTGGGCGGGCAGCACGCGCACCCAAACCACGGCTGGCGGTGGTGATTCCCCAGGCTGGCAAGGGGGTTCTCGTAGAAGAACCGCTCGCCATCGAGCGAGACGCCGCTGATCACGCCGTTATAGAGCGCCCGCTCCATCACGTCGGCATAGCGCGAATCGCAGTCGAGCTGCAGCATGCGATGCGCCCAGAAGACGAGTCCGATTGCCGCGCATGTCTCGGCATAGGCAGTCTCATTGGGCAGGTCATAGTCGAAAGTGAAGCCTTCGTTGGCGCGCGTCGGACCGATGCCGCCCGTCAGGTACATCCGCCGCAGCGTTACATTCTCCCAAAGGCGCTCGCACGCGGCCAGGAGCTCGGCATCACTCGTCTCGCCCGCCAGATCCGCCATGGCGCTATAGAGGTACATCGCGCGCACGGCGTGGCCCACCACCTCGATCTGCTCGCGCACCGGCAGGGG
>DUUU01000353.1 GCA_012841485.1 Armatimonadota bacterium | reverse complement strand
CTTCCCCTATAGGCTGACCGAGAAAGTGATCATCCGGGGGCTCAAGACGGCCAGCGGAAAGAAGCCCCTCCTCTCGCCGGATCCCGAGATGGCGAAGAGCACGACCGTGATCGAGCAGTGACGGCCCGGAGCCGGATGGGCGCTCACCGGCGGCGGAACACTACGCTCCGTGGCCGAGGCGCGCGAGAACAATGCCGCCATAGATCCCGGCCTGGTGACCGAGCTCCGCGATGAGGATCGGCGCCATCGGCAGGATCTTGCACCACTCGTTGGCCTTGCGGCGCAGTGGCTCCATCAGCAGATCGCCGCGCTGTGTCATGCCACCTGCCAGGATGATCACATCCGGGCCGATCAGATTATTCACGTTGATCACGCCCTGGGCCAGATAGCCGGCGATCTCATCCCAAAACGCGGGATCCTCGATCTGATCCGGGCGTTTTCCGGTGCGCGCCTCAATCGCCGTAGCAGAGGCGTAGGCCTCCAGGCAACCGCGAGCGCCACACCCGCACACGGGGCCCTCGGGGTTGAGCATCTGATGCCCGCCCTCTACATCGAAGCGGCCATGGTAGATGTGCCCGTGCATGATGGTGAAGAAACCGATGCCCGTGCCCAAAGTGAATCCGGAGACGATTTCGGCGCCACGGCCGGCGCCCAGCACGGCCTCGGCCAGGCCGGCCACGTTGGCGTCGTTATCTACGTAGACGGGGCAACCAAGCGGCTCGCCCAGCTCGGCGTACGAGATCTCCTTCCAGGGAATGTTGGGCGTCCAGAGGAGCTTCCCCGCGCGCCAGTCCAGCGGGCCGGGCGAACCGATGCCCAGACCGCGCGGCGTTCCACCGGCCATCTCTCGTGCCAGAGCGATGATCCGCTCGCGCGCTTCCGGATAGCTCGCCGGCGTCTCGAAGCCATGCACCTCCAGCTCGCCATCCCGGATAGTCCCCACCCGGATCGACTGGCCACCGATATCAACGCCCACATAGCCCTCGTAGTCGGTCATCTCCGCCATCGTAGCCCCCTTCTGCACGCGAGGTTGGAGGGGAGAGCCTCGCGAAGCATCGCCGGGCGCGAATCCCCGCCGCGCCGGCCAGCTTTCTGGCCGGGCTCGCGGAGCGGGGTCCCTCGCTCCGTCGCTTCCCCGCTCCCCCCCTCCAACGCTCCTCGACTCAGCGGACCAGCTTGCTGACGCGCCCCTTCACCTCGGCGGCAAAGCGATCGATGAAGCCCTGCGCGTAGCTGGCGACATCCAGCGACGGGTCATTTACGAGAGGCGTCAGGTCCATCGCGAAGTTGAGTTGGGTCGTGTCGTCAGTGCCGTGGGATGCGAAGTACGTGGCATGCGCGCGCCGGCGGCCGATGGTCGCCAGATCGTAGCGCTTGCCACCGCAGATCTGGGAGTCGAACACGCCCAGCAGAGCGGCCGCTAGGTTCTCGTGCGCCGCCACGTCGAGGGGCACCTTGTCCTCGTCGGTCATCCAATCGAGGTCGCGCCACACCTCGCAGCCGAGGACGCGCTTCGGCCGGGCTTCCTCGGGCAGCTCGCGTATCGCCTGGATGAGGCGCAGCGCCGTGCCCACGTGGGTGTCGTGCTTGTCGCCCAGGTTATGGGTGTAGACCACCTCCGGGCGCGCGGCGAGGAGGATCTCCTTGAGGTCGGCAACCACATCCGGGTTGCTCGCGTCCTTCACAGCGGAGCTCGGGTGGTCGAGCAGGAACTGCGCGGCGTACTCACCAACGAAGGCCGCCTTCTTCTGCTCCTTGCGGCGAATGACCATCATCTCCTCGTCGGTGTAGTCCTTGTACAGGTCATCGCGCGGGCTGCCAGCGCCATTGGTGACCACCACGCCCAGGAACCACTTGTCATCCACGCCGAAGCACTCCAGGATGCCCCGAAACGCCATGATCTCCAGGTCATCCTGATGGGCAGAGACGCCCAAGTGCGTCGTGCGCGCCAGCGCCTCGGGAACCGGCTTGCCGTCCGGCACGAAGATCTCGGCGGTACTGTTTCTCAGCTTCATCTTGTTCTCCTATGTGCAGTGCACAGGGCGCGAAATGGAAGCGGCACGCCCTATCAACCTGCGCGATGGCTCGCGCGCTTGGCCAACCGTTCCATTTCGCGCCCTATGTTGTTACTTCAGTTCCGGCAGGCTCGCGGCCGCGATCGACTGCCCGACGCGCTTCGCCTTCTCATCCGGCATCGTCAGGTTGAGGCGCTCCGCAAGCTGGGGGAACTCCGCCCGCAGGACCTCGTACGCCTTGTCGATGATGATCTGGCCTCCGTCGCCCGAGGTGACTCGGCCGAGGATGAGCGCGTGCTCCACATCATAGAAGTCGGCGTAGTGGGCCATCGTGTAGCCCAGGTACACGCCGATGGTCTCGTAGACCGGGCGCGTGCGCGGGTCACCGTTCTTGTGCAGCTCCTGGAAGCACGCAAGGCGCTCGGCAAGGCCCTGGTTTTCATCAAGCGCGATGCCAGCCACGGGCGCCAGCCGGAAGATCGCCTGCTGCGAGAAGTAGAGCGCGC
Organism: Armatimonadota bacterium; assembly: GCA_012841485.1. The sequence continues at coordinate 2,116 of DUUU01000353.1, read as the reverse complement.
CCACGCCCCGGTCGCCCGACCACTCATCCACGGGGGCCGTCGGGGCATAATCCACGGGCGCGAACGCCAGCTCGTTCAGCCAGTTGGTGATGGTGCCCTCAGGCGTGACGTAGCCGACGGCCTCGCTGGAGCCCATCGCCACGCCGAGGATGGAGTTGACCCCCAGGCTCATCGAGCCGGCGAGCGCGGTCACTTCTCCATCATTGACCACTTCCATCGGCACGCCCCACTCGTCGCGGATGCGCAGGAAGATGTCCTTCGCCTTGGCCTCGAAGAGATCCCGGGGCACGCCACGGAAGAGCGAGGCCACCATGACGCGGTTGTTGATGTAGACACCCGCGGAGCTGACGCCGATGGCATCTACGCGCGGCATATGCGCCGCCGCTCGGTGCAGCGCGCTCATGATCTCGTGATAGTGGTAATCCGGGTTCGTCTGCGGGCGCGGATTCCAGATGACTTCCTCGCTGAGGACCGGCTCGCCATCGACCACCGCGGAGACCTTGCGGTCACTGGCGCCCGCGTCGAAGCCGATGCGACACCCATCCAGGTGGCGGCCCAGCGCTTGGCTCATCTCGGAAGCCGCCGGCGCCTTCTCCGCGTCCGTGATCTCAACCACGAAATCCTTCTCGTAGACCTGTCGGCCCATGAAGTCGTAGTCGAAAGCGCGCTCGCCTTGCGGTGCATAGACCTTGGCGATATGCTCGCCGATCTCCCGTGGACCGCCGACGATCACCTTGTAGCCGCCGCGCTGCCACAGCAGGAACTTGACGATCCGCTCGACATAGGAGAGGTTCTCCGCAGCGCGCGGCGAGCCGGGCGCGAAGACCTCGGTATCGTAGCGAGAGCGCGTGCCGTCTTTGCGCTCCAGGACGATGGCCAGGGGCACACCCTGCCCGGAGGCCTTCACGCCATCCCGGAACGCGCGATTGGCGAGAGCCGCCGGGCGGAAATCAGAATCAAGAGGCGGGGCAACCTTCGGTTTGATGAGTTCCATGCGTCTTCCCATCCTTCATCCAAATGATGATGCGCCAGCTGAAATACGCAACCCGTAATCCGTAAACCGTAAAGCCACGGCGGGCCGAAGTCTGGCCGTCGCGAGGGGCTGCAGGAGACCGCACGCCCCCGGCGGCACAGGGCCTTACGCCTTGCGGATCACGCCTCACGTTTCATGCTTCACGCACCACTCTCTCAAGAGTCTCAACCGCTCCTCAAGCGAGAGCATGTTGAGCACATCCGCCGGCCCATGCCAGGCGCGGCGGGCCGTAAAGCCCCCCATAGCGGTGGGAGCGACAGGTGCTACCGGTGGTGGGCATCCGGGCCCAGGGCGAGGCGCACGTCCTGCTCTTTGGCCGCGCGTGCATCGATGTCGCCGCATCCTGGACACGTTCCAGACCAGACGACTCGCGCTGATGGATGAGGCGGCCCGTGGGATGTCCCAGAATATGGACGCACCCCGTCCCTAACGCGTTCACCATCCGCCCAGGTATCTCCTTTCGCTTCCTGCCAAAGCGAGGAACGCATCGAGCTCAAACCAGGGCCAGACGGCGCTTGGGGCGAGGGATTGCTCCCACTCTGCCGCCGCCGCTTGCCCGACACCGCCCGGGCGTGGTATCATCTGGAGAGAGTTGTTCCCGGTTCGGCTTGCGCGTGTGGCGCCTGAACCCCAAACCTTGAGATCCTGAACCCAGCGGGAGACCCTATGTCCGACGAGAAGCTCACGCCGATGCTGCGGCAGTACCAATCGATCAAGCAGCAGCATCCGGAAGTCATCCTCCTGTTCCGCCTCGGCGATTTCTACGAGATGTTCGGCGAGGACGCCGTCACCGCCGCGCCCATCCTCGACGTCGTGCTCACCGGGCGCGATGCTGGCGCCCAGGGACGCATCCCGATGTGCGGCGTGCCCCACCACTCCGTGGACAAGTATATCGCAAAGCTGATCGCTGCCGGGCTCCGCGTCGCCGTGTGCGATCAGGTGGAGGACCCGCGCTTCGCGCGCGGTCTGGTGCGCCGTCAGGTGACCCGGGTAGTCACCCCCGGCACCGTCCTCGAAGACTCGATGCTCGATTCGAAGGTGAACAACTACCTCGTCGCGGTCGCAGGCGGCGTCGGAGGCTAT
>DUUU01000352.1 GCA_012841485.1 Armatimonadota bacterium | reverse complement strand
GCTGATCGCATCCCCCAGCGATACCCTCGATGAGGGCTTCTCCGATGCTCTGCATGTTGCAGAGCATCGGAGCTGATCGCATCCCCCAGCGATACCCTCGATGAGGGTGCCGGGCGTCGGCGCTACGCGGCCAGGGCATACCTGGCCGGCGTGGTCGGGCGGCCCAATCGGCGCAACAGCTGCTCCAGTGGAAGCGCGTTTAGCACGTGTTTCCGCTCGATCCAGCCGCGGCGGGCGGTGGAGATCCCATACTCCATGAGGCCGAGCTGCTCGACGGAGTGGGCGTCAGAGTTGATGGCGACCATCGCGCCCGCTTCGGCCACCAGCCGGGCGTCCGTGTCCTTCAGATCGAGGCGGTCGGGCTGCGCGTTGATCTCCAGAGCGGTCCCGCTTTCGGCGGCGGCGCGGATCACCGCCTGCAGATCCACGTCATAGGGATCCCGCCTCCCGAGGATGCGCCCGGTGGGGTGACCCAGAATGTCCACGTGCGGGTTGCGCACCGCCCGGAGGATACGCCGGGTCATGCGCTCGCGATCCATGCCCATGCCGCTGTGTACCGATGCGGTGACCACGTCGAACTCCGCCAGCACCTCATCCTCATAGTCGAGGCTGCCATCGGCGCGGATGTTCACCTCGGTGCCCTGAAGGATGCGAATATCGGGATAGCGCTCGTTGAGCTCCGCGATCCTCTCGCGCTGCTCCTGGATTCGCTCCAGCGTGAGGCCGTGGACGAAGCCCATCGAGACGGAGTGGTCGGAGATTACCACATACTCGTAGCCGCGCGCGCGCGCCGCCTCCACCATCTGCTCGAGGGAGTCGCGGCCATCGCTCCAATTAGAGTGTAGGTGCAGGTCGCCGCGGATATCCGCGAGCTCCACCAGATCCGGGAGGCGGCCGGACGCGGCGGCCTCGATCTCGCCACGATCTTCGCGCAGCTCCGGGGGAATCCACTCCAGGCCAAGCGTTCGATAGACGCCCTCCTCCGTCTCGCCTGCGACGCGCCGGTCGTCCGCGGTGCGGAAGACGCCGTACTCGTTCACCTTGTAGCCTGCCGCCTCGGCGAGGGCGCGGAGGTGAATGTTGTGCGCCTTCGATCCGGTGAAGTACTGCAGCGCCGCCCCATACTCCTCGGGCTTTACCACGCGCAGGTCGATCTGCAGGTGCTCGGCGGTGACGATGGTGCCCTTGGTCGCTCCATGGGCGAGGATGCTCTTGGCGCCCGGAAGCGCCACGAACTGATCCACAACGCGCGCGGGGTCATCGGAAGAGGCGAGGAGGTCCAGATCCCCGATGGTATCGCGCCGGCGGCGCAGGCTCCCGGCGAGATCGGCCTGGTGGACCTCCTTGAGCCCGCGCACGATCTCCAGGAACTCACGCGCCGACGGCAGGGCAACCCCGAGCGACGTGCGCTCGCTGCGCCCACGCAGGCGCTCGATGGCGTTGAGGATTCCCTCCTCCGTCTTTGGCCCGATGCGTGGGAGGGTGCGCAGTTTGTGATCGCGCGCGGCCTCCTCCAGCTTCTCGATGGAGTCGATCCCGAGCTGCTCGTAGAAGAGCTTTGCCTTCTTCGGCCCGATCCCGGGCACCTCCAACAGCTCTGCTAGCCCGGGACGGACCTGCTCGCGCAGATCCTCGTAGTAGGCGAGCGTGCCCGTCTCCAGATACTCCGCGAGTTTCGCCGCGATGCTCTCGCCCACGCCGGGGATCTCCTCGAGTTCGTCGCGCTCGGCCACGGCCTCAATCGGCTCCGCGAGTGACTCGATGGCCCGGGCGGCGTCCCGGTAGGCACGCACCCGGAAAGGGCTCTCCCCCTTGATCTCCAGCATGTCGGCGATATTCTGCAGCAGCTCTGCAGCCTCGGCGTTCTTCATCGCGTGCCTCCCGCTAGCCCGAAGTATTCATCAGAATACTTCACAAGAGAAGACTCTTGCCTGGTAGCACGCCGTTGCCGCCACAAACGCCTGGCGGCAGAGTGTTTTCGGGGCAGTGCCCGCGAACCCGTGCCACGCCTGGCAGAAAGGCTTCTTTTCATTATTCTGATGAATAATGTGGACTAGAGGCGTCATACCCGTTCGCGGGGGCGAGCGATCACGCGGGGAGGGGAAGGTCGCACGATGGCTGTTCGCCAAAGCCTTCGATGCGCAGCGAGTCCGAAAGCGTCACTTGGGAATAGCTGCCCGCCCGATGGGTGGCGGCCAGGGTGATGTAGTGAACGCCCCCATACACCACCCAGCGGGGATGATGCTTGTGCCCCGCAAAACAGGCGATCACCTCGCCATCGGCGGCGAGGAGGCGCCGCGCCTCCCAGCCGTTATCCACGTGGGAAGAGGCGCAGCCGATCTGCGGGAAGGGCACCTGGCCGCCTTCCCCGGAGCCCTCGGGCGGGGTGTAATGCAGCTCCTGGTGGCAGAAAAGGATCTTGGGCCGGCCGCGATGCGCGCGCAGGTCGCTGGCCAGCCACTCCATCTGAAGCTCGTCCAGCCAGAACGCGCCCTGATGACCGTCGGGAGAGGCGCCTGCCGAAGGCGGGCGCGGGGTGTTTCCATCCAGCACGATGACGTGGAGCCCGCCGGCATCGAAGGAGTAGAAACGACCGGGCATTCCGGTCGCCTCACGATGCGCCGGCCACAAGGGTCCTGGCCCCGCGTCCGGGCATTGCCGGAGCCAATCGGCATCGTGGTTTCCGAGGACGGCGTAGGCGGGGCACCCGGCCGAGCGGTAGAGGGTCCAGTGGCGGCGCAGCGCCTGGATGTGCTCCTCCTTGGGCTCGCCGCAATGGTAGAGGAAGTCGCCCAGGTCGATCACGAAATCGGGGCGCCAGGCGCGCATCGCCTCGGTGAAGCGCTCCACGTATGCGCGGTTTTGCGACCCGGCCCGCCCGATCAGATGGGCATCCGCCGTCACGCCAAATCGCGTCACCGCGCGCCCCTGGGGCGCGCCCAGGCCACTCTCGCGCATCACTCTCTCCCGAAACGAACCCGTTCAGATCCAGAACGGCCGGTCCCCGGGCGCGCCGGCCGCCCTGCAGGCTCTCGTCGCGGGCGGCCAGCGCAAGGGACTCTCTACGGACTCGCCAGCGTGGCCCAGGAGCGCACGATCACCTCGTCGCCGGGGCCGAAATCGTAGATCAGGTAGCGTGTCAGCCCGTCGCCATCGCGGTCGGTGAACTCGCGCTTCAGCTGCTCGGCGGGCACCTCCTCCGCCAGCACGAGCCGCTTGCCTCTCTCTACATCGCGTAGGCGGTAGTGCGCGGAGCCATCTTCATTGGCGAGTGTCTTCCCCGCGTAGTAGCCCCAGGGAGCGAGGCGCAGGCCGAGTTGGCTTTCCAGGGTGCCCGCGGCATATGACTTGACCACGCCCTCGCCCACGCGGGGATCGAGCGCGAGGGTGAGCGCGCAGCCGCCCTCCACCGGGCGTGCCGCCTCGATGACGTAGGAGGCGTGGCTGCCGCTATCGTTGCGGATCTGCAGGTGGCGGCTTTCCAGGCGCATTCTGGTGGGCGGCGCGGGACTGACGATCACCGTGCGCTTGGCCCAGTCACAGCGCGTGATCCGACCGGTATAGAGTGGGTGCGCCACTTCCAGGCGCGCTCCTCCCTTTGCCAGCTGGCCTCCCCCGGCGAGGACCGCGGCAGCGGGCGCCTGCCCGGACCCGTTCCGGCGCTCGCGCCAGAAGCCAACCTCGGCGCGGCAGACAAGGCCGTCCTCGGTCCGGCACGCGGCGGACGCGTCCGGCTGGAGAACGAGGGTATCCACGAACTCGGCGGTCGTAACACGCACTCCGAGCGGGGCGAATCCACCTGCGGCGGGAGCGCCCCCCAGGGGAGTGACCGCCACCGGCTCAACGCGTTCCACGGCGCGCGCTCCCTCGTACGGCTCGAGGAGCATCAAGAACTGGCTCCTCAGCGGGACGTCGCCCATCCGCTTCGAGATAGCGAACGGCATTCGATAGGCGTTGCTCCCGCCTCCTGGGGGACGGCCTTCGGCGAGCGCCACTTCGGCGTCGGCGGGGTGAAGCATGGTCATGCGCACGCGCACGTCTTTCTGATTGCGCAGGGCCACATCCATGCCCCAGGGCGCGGCGGGACGGTCGCGCGAGGGGTTGGGCAGGTAGGCGAGGATGGCCAGCTCGCGGTCATGCTCCGCCTTGGACACATCGCCATACGCGATATCAGTGCCGAGCACCGTGCCGCCACCCTGCGGCTTGGGCGACAGTCCGAAGAGAGTGGCTTCACCATCCGGCCCGTGGAATGAGTGGAGATGCTCCTGGCCGCCGCGGACGCGCTCGAGAGTGACCGCGTAGCAGTTCTCTCCCGGAAGATCGACGAGGACCAGGGTGCGCTGGCGCCAGGCGTCGTCTTTCCCAGGCCCGGTGGATGCCTCGGCAACCGCGACCTGCGCCGGAGGCGAATCGGCGAAGAGCGTCAGCTGACCGCGCGGGAAGGCGTTGGTGGCCACGCCCGTGATGTGGGTGCCATAATGAGTGCCCCAGCTGAACTCCCACACGCTGGCGTAGGTCCACCCCTGGGGATAGCCTAGCTCCGGGAGCAGGTTGCGCTGCAGGGCAGAGAGGCCGAAGGTGAGCATGTCGTAGTGGAGGTGCTTGAGCGCGCGCCCGTAGCGCAGCCAGAGGGCGCGCTGCCGGTCGCCCGTGCCCGAGCGGAGGATGGCGTGCCCGTAGCCGTCCAGGAAGTTGCTCTTCGTTTGCACCTGCCAGCCGCGTTCCTTGCCAATCCGTTCCACCTCGGCGCGTAGCTCCGGCTCAGGGAGCGCGCTGGGAATCTCACCCGCCGGCCCATAGAGCGCCTGCGCAAACCGGGGATCGCGCGTACGCCGGTAGACCTCCACGAATTGCGCCTGCGACAGCGGATAGCCTTGCGAGGGCGGGAGAGGATCGGTCCGCGGAGCACCGGTATCGCCGGTACTGGGGTAGGTGCGCCCGATCAAGCTGTTTGCCAGGGGGAAATCGAAGAGAAGCGGGTACTTCGGGTCTTTCAGGAGCGAGGGGAAGCGTGGCGGGCGGTAGCGCTCCGGGTCCAGGGCGTAGAGCCGCTCCAGCGTCAGGAAGAGGCGCTCCATATCGCGGATCTGAATGCCGTTGTAACTCTCCGATTCGTGCCCGGAGCCATCCTTGAAGAACTCGTTGCTCAATCCGAAGCGGATGCCGCCCGGACCGTTGACCACCCAATCCGCCAGTTCGCGAGCCCGGGGCGTGCCCAGTGCCAGGGCAAGCGTGGCCACCGTGGCCTCCTGCATTGGGTAGTTCCGAGAGACGGCGTTGTCCAGGCATGCCTGGGCCGCAACGCGGAGGATGCCGCTCTCGATGAACCACCGGAAGTCTTCCAGCGTCTGGATCTCCGGGTGATGGTGCGCCCGGCAGAACTGGAGGAGCGCCTCGTCGCCTTCGAGCTGATCGAAGATCAGGTCCCAGGCGCGGGCGTACGATTCCAGGCGCGGGGTGTCCCAGTTTGGCTGGATGTAGAGGAAGGATCCGGCCACCCGGGCCATCGCCTTCGCGTCCGGCGCGCCGATGGGGGGCTGGTAGACGCCGTTGCGCACGGGCACCTTGCGGTGGTTCATGTTGACGGCGAGGTCGAGGAGGCTCTCGGAGATGCGGAAGAGGGCGATGGCGGCTTTGCGCGCATAGGTGCGGTCGCCGGTGATGATGCTCGCTTCGGCGCACTGGGGAATCCCCTGGGAGAAGTGGTTCATGTAGGCTGTCCACTGATGGTAGTAGGCGATGAAAGGCCAGCGCCACGGCTTGCCGTTGGGGGAGAGGACCGGCTGCACCGGCTCGCAGCCGTAGCCATCATCTGGGAAGTCGCCCGAGTGCATATCGCCCCTGGCAAAGTCGTTCGAGGGAAACCAGGTGTTGCAGGAGGGGCAGCCCACCTTCCAGGGATGGCCCTCGGGATCGAAGCGCCAGGGGTAGAAGGCGTTTCGGCCTTCATAGATCTTCGGGCCGCACACCGGGCAGCCTTTGCCACGCGCGTCCTCGTAAGGGCTGAGCACCATCAGACAGGTGCGCGGCACGCACGCGCCCGGGATGATGTTCCAGATCTCCTCATCCGAGAGGGCATGCCACCGCCGCGCGATCGGGCCCGGTTTTCCGCCTGCCTTGAGCGCCGCGATCTCCGCCGCCGAGTGGAGGGTCCGGCGGCTCTTGAGCTCGCGCAAGCCGGGTTCGGCCATCGGCCAGATGCGCGGGAAATCGGTCTTGTTCCACTGGCGGGGTTGCAGCACGTCACTCCAGGGAGTCACCTTCAGCGTCAGGGTCAACTCGCCGGCCCGCCCGTGGAAGCGGATCGCGGCGTCGCCTGGTGCGATGGCCCGAAAGTAGAAACGCTGAATCGAATCTTTCGGCCAGCGGTCGAACAGTTCCAGGGTGGGCGGGACGACCGCATCCAGATCGCCGGATCCGGCCGGCTGCTCCAGGGCAACGCGGAAGCTCTGCCCGGGGAAGATGGCGATGGGACCATCGAGAAGCGTGATCTCGGCGCGGACTGCGGGGGCCGAGCTTGCGAGGAGAGCCAGGGCCAGGCAGGCCGCCGGAATGAGAGTGCGAGGAGGCATGTCGGGCTCCTTTCAGGCACTGGTTTCGCGGCGGTAGAGGCGCTTCCTCTTCTCCATCGCTCTATGCTGGCTCGCAGGAATCTGTGGCTGGGCGCGGAATACTCACAACGGTAGGTTGGGTTGGGAGGGCTAGCCAAACTTGGATGCCACAAAGACTCGTGAGCCGGTTTCCATCAAGGGAATCCGGGATGGTTTTCTGATCCTTCTAGATGAGGATGGCGAGTTTGGAGGAGTGCTCGGCCAACTCCGGGAGAAGCTGAGCGGCGCCGCGGAGTTCTTTCGGGGTGCTGGTGCCATTGTTGATATCGGCCGGAGGGAGCTGAGCAAGGAGGAGTTTGCCCGGCTCATCCACACGCTACAGGACGAGTATGGCCTGGTGGTGCGCCGCGTGGTCTCCAACTTGCCCGAGCGCAACCGCCCCGGCGGCATCGAGGGCGCCGTGGTGCTGCAGCAATGGAGCGTCACGGAGGAGGGGGCCCCCGAGCCAGCCAGGCCTGTGTCTGCCCCGGTGTTGCAGAGTACGCGGGATCAGAGCGGCCAGCGACAACAGCAGATTGAAGAGCGCACGCTCTTCCTCCATCGCACGTTGCGCAGCGGACAGCGGATCCAGTACGATGGCAGCGTGGTGATCATCGGCGACGTCAACGCGGGCGCCGAAGTCGTGGCGAGTGGCGACATCCTGGTGATGGGCGCTCTGCGCGGCCTGGCGCATGCCGGCGCGCGCGGCGCCGCCAACGCCATCGTCTCGGCACTTTGCCTGGCGCCGACGCAACTGCGCATCGCGAATGTGATCGGCCGGCCCCCAGATGGTGACCTCGCCCGGCCTCGCCCCGAGATGGCGAGCGTGCGCGACGGCATGCTGCTGATAGAGCCCTATCCCGGCTGGGAAGAGCACTGATCGTTGAGCTCAGGGTTCCGTTCGGCGGGCTGGCTTGTGATTGGCAAGGGCGGCTGATAGCACCAGGATCCTGAACCAGAGGCGGGCGAGCGCCACCGGTGGAATGGGAGCTACCTCGGCGCATGATACCCACCCCTTCCGGGATTCGGACCCTGGAGACCAAGAAGGAGCATACCCTGTGGGTGAAGTAGTGGTGATCACATCCGGTAAGGGCGGCGTGGGCAAGACCACCACCGTCGCCAACCTGGGCGTGGGCCTGGCCGCGGTGGCAGGCAAGAAGGTCGCCTTGGTAGATACCGACATCGGCCTGCGCAACCTGGACGTCGTGATGGGCCTGGAGAACCGCATCGTCTATGACCTGGTGGATGTGGCGGAGGGCACGTGCAGGCTGAGGCAGGCGCTGATCAAGGATAAGCGCTATGACGGCCTCTTTCTGCTTCCGGCCGCCCAGACGCGCGACAAGAACGCGGTGACCACGGAGCAGATGCGCAAGATCTGTCAGGACCTGCGCAGCGAGTTCGATTTCGTGCTGGTCGACTGCCCGGCGGGGATCGAGCAGGGGTTCCGGAACGCCGTGGCCGGGGCGCAGAAGGCCGTCGTGGTGACAACCCCGGAAGTCTCGGCAGTGCGGGATGCCGACCGGATCATCGGCCTGATGGAGGCAGAGGATCTGCGCGACATTCGCCTGATTGTGAATCGCGTGCGCATCCATATGGTGAAGCGCGGCGATATGATGGATATCAACGATATCAGCGAAATCCTCTCGGTGCCGATTCTTGGCGTGGTGCCGGAGGATGAGGCGATCGTCGTCTCGACCAACCGTGGCGAGCCGGCCGTCCTGGATGCAAAATCTGATGCATCGCGGGCCTACAAGAACATCACTCGCCGGTTGATGGGCGAGGATGTTCCCCTGATGTCGCTGGAGGAGGACGACGGCATGCTCGGCCGGCTCTGGCGGTTTCTGGGTATCGGCAAGGCATAGGTAGTAAGGGGGAGACCATGCCTTTTCTCAGTCGCCTTTTCGGCCGGCCCGAGCCCTCCGGCAAGGTTGCCAGCGAGCGCATCCGCCGGGTGTTGGTTCAGGATCGGGCCAGTGTGTCGCCGCAAACGATGGAACGCATGCGCGCCAACCTGACGCGGGTGCTTTCCGAGTTCATGGATGTTGATGAGCAGAATTCGGTGATCACGATCACCGATACGGGAGGGGCCGTCAGCCTGGTGGCGACCGTGCCCATCCGCAAGATGAAACGCGGGAAGCGCTAGGCGAGGGCGCGCGGGTCGTTCTGGTCGGCGTCCTGCGGTTCTCCCGGCCATGTCCGGCCGGGCCCTGTTGAGCGCGCGAGCGGATCCACCCAGGCGCTCGCCGCCGAGCTGAGGGATGGCCGGGCTTGCGCGCCGGCGGCTATATGGAGGCGACTCTCCTTGCTAG
>DUUU01000351.1 GCA_012841485.1 Armatimonadota bacterium | reverse complement strand
CTCTCATCCCCTGCAGCCCCGGGCCCCTCTCCATGCTGCACCGAACGCCGCGCACCAGGCCCCCTCGATTGAGCCGCGCCCCGACTCCAAAGGGATCGCACAACACAGGTCGTTGCGTCTGTACTTCTTCATCCGCTTCCGCCCCCATTATCCGCGGCATCGACGGTATCGCCGCCGGCGCGCTCGGCGTGGCCAATCTCCTGTTAGCGTCGGTGGGAGCTTCTGTGCCCAGCGCGGGAACGTCCGGCAGCTGGGTCACGCGCGCGCGGTTTACTGGGCGTCCTGGCCTCATTTCGACTGCGTCTGGCTGCCGTGCGGCACTCTCTCGGGCACTTTCGATCCGGGCGTGCAGGAAACGCTCTGGCCAGGGCGAATCGGACGGGAAGGCTGGCCCGGTGCCATGCGCCGGCGCCCGGAGGAGCAGGAGATGGAGAGAATCAGGCTTGGGGTTATCGGGTGTGGGGGCATGAGCCGCGTTCACCTCGCGACGGCGGGGGGCAAGTCGCCGCATACGTCCGAGGCGTTGCGGCCCTTCGCGGAACGCGTGGAGGTATACGCGCTGGCGGATGTCGACCTGGCGCGTGCCGAGGCGCACCGCCAGGCCTATGGTGGCGAGTATGTGACGGACGATCCGGAGCGCCTTTTTGGCGATCCGAACGTGGATGCCGTTCTGATTACCACCTGGCATGATACGCACGCGCCCTACTCCTTGCGCGCGCTGGAGTCGGGAAAGCACGTCCTCATCGAGAAGCCGATGGCGATGACGGAGCGGGAGTGTGACGACATCGTGGCCGCCGTGGAGCGGACGAAACTGAAGTACATGGTGGCCTTCCGTTGCCGCTTCGGGCGGGGCGCCCTGGATGTGAAGCGGGAGATCCCCCATCCGAAGAACGTGATTGCGCACGCCCGTGTCGCGGGGATCTGGCCGGAGACGAGCTGGGCGCAGGACCCGATCAAAGGCGGCGGACAGATCCTCTCTCAGGGGTGCCATATCGTCGATCTGATGTTCTTCCTGGCCGGCTCCGAGCCCGAATCGGTCTATGCTACGGGGGGCGTGTTTCACCACTCCCGCCCGGATGTGATCGACACGATCAACGCTTCGATCCGCTTCAAGAATGGGAGCGTGGGCGCCTTCCTCGGCGGCGACGGCGGCACCGGCAACCTGATGCTGGGCTACCCTCTCCCTTGCGGCTGCCCCTTCTGGGTGATGGCCGTCGACCAGGGGCGCAGCGGGCTTACTATCGACCACGGGCATGACGCGCGCTTCGAGTCGCGCGTGCCGGAGACGGCGTGGAAGCCTCCCTATGACCGGAAGATCTACTCGCAGGAGCTGGGGCAGGAGCGCGCCAGCGGTCTGCCGGAGATCCTCCCCACGTTCGCGCGCTGCATCCTGCGCGATGAGGAGCCTCCCGCCACGGCGGTCGATGGGGCGCGCACGACGCGCTTCATCCTGAAGTGCTTCGAGTCGGCACGCACAGGGAGAGTGATCCGGTTTGAGTGAGCCACGCTTCTCTCGGAAGCTCACATCCCTTCGCCGGGCTTCCGACGAGAGGGCCACGCGGGTGAACGCTTCGATCCCGAAGGGGGCGCATCACGCCAGTTGGGGGTGTGCGGCCCCTTCGGGGCTTCTCCTCCCAGCCACCGCCACTCTGGGTTGGCCGAGCGTACAGCCTGGCCCAGCCCGGCAGGGCTTCGCTCGCAAGCAGCGCGGTGATCTATCGCCGTGCGCCGGGTTGCGCGCTGCCTCCGAGGCTTCGGATTCCCTATGTCGGAATCCCAAGGGCGCCGGATCCCCAGGGTCATTTCATTCAGAGGAAAAGTGGGTATAAGCGCTTGGTGACCCCGCGAGTCCGTGCTGATCAGGGAGGAGACCATGGGTGGCAGTGGGGAGTGGCCTCCCGGATCCCTGGCGGAGGCCTT
>DUUU01000350.1 GCA_012841485.1 Armatimonadota bacterium | reverse complement strand
CGGCGCGGATGCGGGTGAGGGTGACGCACCACGCGAAAAAGAGGGCAAAGAAGACCACGCCCACCCAGAGGCTGAGGCCCGCTGCCCGTGCCCAGAGGATCAGGAAGGCGGCCCCGCCCAGGGCGCCCGCGAGCGCGGCGCGATAGGGCATCGGCGCTACCTCTTCCCCTGCGCGCGGGTCGCGCAGCGCCTGGCGCACGATCTCGCGGAAGTGCCGCCGGCCCACCCAGACCCCGAGCACCGCCACTCCGAGGAAGGCGCCCGTCGCCTGCTGGTCGATGAAAGGAAAAGTGAACCCGCCCGCGGTGGCGGTATCCGAGTAGCCCGTGGCGGCGCCGAGGACCGGCTCCAGCTTGCGCAACAGGAAGAAGAACCAGCAGGAGAAGGCCACCTCCATCGTCAGCAGGTAGGTGAAGCCGACCAGGTTCGGGTAGAAGGTGACGTCGAGGTAACCGATGGCGCTCCAGGGGCGCTGCTGGAAGAACTGGCCAAGGTTATAGTGGCGGAACGTCAGCGCCGGCACGCTGGGGAAGTAGACATGCAGGCCGTTGATCGTATGCAGGATCACGGGAATCGCCACGCCCGCCCACATCAACGGGCTTCGAAAGAAACCGCCGCGTTGCGTCGCCTCGGGGCGCACAATCTCCAGCGGAAGGTAGACCAGCGGGAAGGTGAGCCGCTCGTTATCGGTCCATTGCCGGGCGGCCAGGGACATCAGGCAGAGCATCACCCAGATGGCGGCGACGATGAAGACGAGCCACGCGGCCAGCGGGCGGAGGAACTGCGCCCACGGCACGCCCCAGCGCCCGCTCTCCCAGAAGGCGCGCACCGTGGTGGGGTCGGAGATGTGGAGCCAGGAGACCAGGTGCGAGCCGAAGAGGGTGTCCCAGCGGTTCTCCGGCGAGGCGAAGTAGTAGGGCGACGTGATAGTGGGCATCATGAAGTGGATGACGCCGTAGGAGGTGACGAGGGTGCCCACCATCAGCATGACGTAGACCGAGAGCATCTCGCTCGGGCGCAGAGGCTCCGCGCGTCGGAGGAGCGCGCGCGCAGGAAGGTAGAGGAGCGCGGTCGCCATGAGCGCCGGATAGTGCCCCAGACGATCCGGCAGCGAATGACGCAGCGCCGGCGTGAGGCTGGAGACGAACAGCAGCGCCATCTCGGCAAAGATGAGCGAGAGGATGAAGAGGAGCACGGCCAGCGCGGCATCGGCCAGCTTGCTGCCACGACGGAGCGCGCGGTGTCCGGGGCCGATCACGCCCGCCAGAAGCGCCAGAGTCAGAACGATGTTCATCGGCGGGGAGAGCGAGTGGAAACTGGTAGCCGCGACGACGCACTCGGAGTAGGTGGTGAAGTAGGCCAGCACGGCGATGGTCGGCAAGAAGATGGCCGCGGTACGCCGCGTGAGAATCGCCTGGCGGGCGCTTGCCCCCGCCTTTTGCTCAGGAGCGGGCCGCACGGGCCCTGGATGGTGTCCAGCCATGGCACTGGTATACGCTGCCCGGGGGGCTGCTTCCTGGCGGGAAGAGGGGTGGCTTTTTCCCTATCCTCTTCCGATTTGGCGCTCCAGGTCGGAACGGGACAGGACCAGCAGGGTGGGCCGACCGTGGGCGCAGGTGTAGGGTGATGGACTCTCGCGCAGGTCTTGCACCAGGCGCGCCATCTCCTCAGGCGAAAGCGGATCCCCGGAGCGCGTCACCGAGTGGCAGGCCACAAGGGCGCAGATCTCCGAGCGCGTCTCCTCCAGGCGACCGGTGCGCTCGCGCTCGCGCAGGTCGTCCAGGAGATCCCGGAGCATCGCCTCGTAGTTGCGCCCGACGAGGATCGAGGGTACACTGCGCAAGACGTAGGTATCACGCCCGAACGGCTCGATCTCAAACCCGAGTTCCTGAAGCGCCTCGCGGTGGCTCTCCAGGGCCGCCGCATCGGAGTGCGAGAGGTTGAGCGTGAGCGGGATCAGGAGGGGCTGGGGCGCGATGTCGTTCTCTTCGCGCCGCAGGAGGGCATCATAGATGATGCGCTCGT
>DUUU01000349.1 GCA_012841485.1 Armatimonadota bacterium | reverse complement strand
CGGTTCGTGGTTCTCAATAGACACGCGCCTGCGCGAGCCGATCGAGCTGCTGCAGCGCTTCGACATGACGGGCGACGCCATTCTCACCGGCAGCTCCGGGAGACCAGACACCTTCCTTGGCGGCACGCTCGGCTATCAGCGCGCTGAGCGCCTGCTCGCAAGGCCATATGACCTGTACGTCTTCGCCAACCTGCCGATGGAGAGGTTCCCAGCAAAGCTCCAGTATCTGGTGATGGAGCAGGTGGCGAAGGGAGCGGGCCTTCTCTGCTGCGGGGCACCCGCCAGCGAGTTCATGGTCGCCAAGCGCCGGGTCGATCCCCTTCCGGATGCCCTCCGTTCCGGCCTCCCCACCCTCGATGGGAAGACGCCCGCAGAGGTGATCCATGCCTACCAACTGGGCAAGGGCCGTGGCGTCTGGATGAAGTACGACGCCTGGTCGCTCACTCCGCGTCAGGAGTTCAGCTATCGTCGCCTGGCCGAGTACGACTACCGCATGCTTCTTATCGGCCGCGCCGCCCTCTGGGCTGTGGGCCGGGAAGCCCCCGTATCACTCGCCTTCGATGAGGCGAACGGAACCGTTCAGAGCGTGTCGCTCGCAACAAGCGCCGCTAAGCCGCTGGCCGTAAAGGTCGCCCTCGAGCTGCGCCGGGCGGAAGATGGCCAGACATGGGCACTCGGCGAGGTTCCGCTGACGCTTGCGCCGGGCAAGCCGGCGCAGGCGCCGGTGCGTCTGCCAAGAGTGCGCGCCGGCGACTACTTCATCGACGCAGTCGCGCGCAGCAGCCGCGGGATCGAGGCGTGCGCCGCGCACGCGGTCGCAGTCTCCACCGCGTCTGGGATCGAGAGGGTGGAACTGGAGAAGAGCTTCATCGAGCGGGGAGAGAGCATCGGCGGCAAGGTGGTCCTGCGCGGCACGCCGCCCGCGGGAAGCATCCTGCGGCTTTGCTTCCGCGACTCTTACCACCGCGTCCTGGAGCAGCGCGATCTGCGCACCGAGCCGGCCAAAACCGAGTACGCGTTCCAGTACCGCGCGGGCGCGCCCGACACGATCCTGATGCGCGCACAGGCGCTGCTGTTGGCCAGCAACGGCGATGAGATCGAGATGAAAGAGGCCTCCTTCACCGTTCCCAAGCGGCGGCGAGGCGAGTTCACCTTCCTGCAGTGGGACGCCCCCTCCGATGTGACGGGCTACTATGCATGGCGGCGGCTTCAGGAGGCCGGGCAGAATGTCTGCCTGGTCGGTAGCTTTTCCCAGTCCAGGCCCCACGCGCTGCTCCAGGCATGCGATGCCTCGCTCGTCCCCTACAGCACGCGCATCCTCGACCCCAAGGACGAGTTCGGGTACATGCAGCCCACCTGCTGGAACCACGAGCCGGCGGTGACGGAGCACGTGCAGAAGATTGTCGGCAACCAGCAGAAGAGGCGCGAGCACGGCGTTTACGTCTACTCCCTGGGCGATGAGGGCGTGACCCGAGGGTGCTGCGTCCACCCCTCCTGCCTCCGGGCCTATCGCCGCTACCTCGCCCGCGGGTATGGCACCATCGACAAGCTGAACGCCTCGTGGGGCAGCACCTACAAGTCGTTCGACGAAGTGGACCTCCTCGACCATCGCGACAACATGGAGCAGGCCGCGCTGGAGAAGGGCCTGTACGCACGGTGGTTTGACCGGCAAGCGTTCGCGCGCTACAACCTGATGCAGTTCTCCGGGCGCTTCGTGGAGACCTACAAGCGCCTCGATCCCCATGCGCTCACCGGTTT
>DUUU01000032.1 GCA_012841485.1 Armatimonadota bacterium | reverse complement strand
CTGCGCCTTCTTCGTCCACTGCTTCTCGCTGGAGGGCAAGTATGGCGCCGCGGTGGCCACGGCAGGCGGCGCCGACCAAGAGGAGACGGCGGAGTTTGCCAATGGCTTCCTGCGCATGTGCGGTGCCTACACGGTGGGCAGCGCCAGCGCCCTCAGCGATGGCGCCAACTCCGTGCGCGAGCCGGAAACCGCCCTCGCGCAAGCGGCGGCCCTCGGGCGCGAATTGGTTGCTGCCATCCGGGAGAAGCGCGTCTACCCAGAGCAGGACGAGGAGCGCGCGCCCCTCTACGCCATGATGAAGGAGATGACGCTCGCCACCCGAGAGACGTGGCCAGCGCAATATGCCGAATGGGCGCGCCGAGGCCGCCTGTGAAGGGCGAATTAATACTTCCTTAACACTGGCCGCAAAGAGAGGGTCAACGCAAAGGGCACCTCGCCCGTCTAACCTGTAGCCAGACGCTCAGGCGCGTCGGGCAGGGGGTGGCCGATCCGCTCCCTGGCAAGGGGCAGAAGACGCTGGAAGCAGGAGGTTTCCACCATGAAAAGGACTCTCGAGAAAGCAGCATGGGCATTCGCAGGCTCGGTGATCACTCTGGGCATTGCCCTCACCTGTGGAGTGGCGACGGGCCAGCAACCGCCCGCAGGCCCTCCGGGCCAGGGCCGGCCTGGAGGCGCTCGCGGCTTCGTCACCGGCACGGTGGTGCAGACGGATCTGCAACACAACGCGGTGCAGGTCAACACGCCCCAGGGGCAGCGCTGGGTGCAGCTCCCGCAAGGGGTGATGATCACCAAGCGCGAGACGATCGCTTTGAAGGATCTTGCCGTCGGTGAGACGATCACCGTGGGTGGCGTGCCGGCCGAGATCCTCGCCGATAGCCTGGAGATCGTTCCCGCGAGCCCCGCCACGCCAGGCGCTGCCGCCGCGCCCGGTGCTGGCGCCGCGCCCGGTGTCCCCGCAGGACAGGGCTTCCCCGGTCGCGACCGGCCGCAGGTCCGTGCAATGGTCACCGGCACCGTCGCTGGGGTCAACCCCCTCGTAGTGACCGGGCCAGATGGCGCCAAGGTGACGATCATCACCAATGAGCAGACGAAAGTGAGCCGGCGCAAGCAGATCGGCGTGCAGGAGCTCGTAGAGGGCGAGCACTTCGCGGCCTTTGGCCAGCCGGACGCGCGTGACGTCGTGCAGGCACGCACCGCTGTCACGGGTGCTTCGCAGGAGGACGTGCAAACCTTGATGCGCGAGGTGGGACGCGATGCGATGGGATTCCGCGCGCCCCGCGGTGGTGAGGGCGGCCGCCCTGGCGGCAGGCGTCCTGGAGGTGCCCGGGGAGGCGCTCGTGGAGGGGGCGCCCGGTAGCAACCCTCTCACTTGCCCCGGGAAGGGCCCGGGCGGCGCGAGCCCCCGGCCCTTCCCGGGCTTCTCTCTGCCCCTCCCGGAAAGCCGAGGCACTCCATCCCCGGCCACCCATCACCCGGCTGCGGCACGAAAGCCACAGCCGGGCAGGAAACCCCTACCGCCCCGTGACCACTTCCACCAACCGGATGCGCTTGGCGGGCACGGAGAGCACGAGCCGGCCGCCAGCCGACAGCGGCACCGCCTTCCCCGAGAGCGCATCTTTCGCCCGCGCGGGAGCGCCCTCCTCCAAGAGAGCCGGCGCGAGGGAGACGGTCACCTCTGAGGCATCCTCGGCCGTCCAGTTGGCAAGCAGAAGAAGGAGCTTGCCCGGGCGCTGGTAGGCGCTGAGCTTCACGGCCGCGTGCGCGCACTCCAGGCCGGCATCCTTCTTCCAGTAGGGGAGGAAGCGCGTATCTGCTTCCCCAATGCCGAACTCCATCAACGCCCGGCGGTAGCCCATCACGCTCTCAGTCTCTGAGAAGATCGGCCAGACCATGGCGTCGTGGGGCACCACCGCGGCCATCAGGCGGTGTGCCAGCTCCGGGTCCTTCATCCAGTTGCTGTTCATCTTGAACTGGGGCAAGACAACCACCGGAATGCCCCACGCCTCGGTAGCAAAGCTGGCGCGCCACTCCTCTGGCGTGGTGTTCTCGCAGTAATCCGGGTTCTTGGCCACGTCGTGATACCGCTCCTCGGCGAGCAAGAGGCAATCGCCATAGGTAGGCAGGGGCGGCACGCGCCCGCCGCTCATGTGCATGGTGATCCAGAACGGCTGGCCCGCCGCGGCGAACACCTCGCGCAGGCGGCGGTAGGTCTCGTGGCGCGCGCGCAGGGGATAGGTGGGCCGGCGCTTGCCATCGCGGCCCACGTAGCCGCACCCATGAGCGGCGTTCATGCAGCCGTAGGTCCAGGTGTCATCCAGGTAGATGCCGTTGCTCCCATACTCGCGGGCCAGGTGGGCCACATACCAGACAAACCAATCTCCGAAGGGGCCGTTGTGGCAGACGGAGGCGTTGGAGACCGGGCCGTACGAGACGGCGCGCGCGCCCGGCAGCGAGCGCAGCTCCGCCTCGCGCGTCCAGAAGTCGCCGAAGCTCTCCGGCAGGTAAGTCGTATCGGTGTAGGGCGTACAGAAGAGGCCATGCGCCTTCGCCCGCGAGATCATCTCGCGAAACTCCTCCGGATCCCGCGGAAGCGTGCTGGTGAAGTAGTCGTGGTAGGTGTAGAGATAGCACACCTTCCCGCTCGGGCGTTTCCCTTCCACTTCGGGGCGCGGGTAGGGGTTGTTGCGCAGGTGGAGGAAGAACCGGGTGATCTCCGCGGAGGAAACCCACTGGTTCGCCCGCCAGTCGGGCGCCAGGGGGCGGACCGGCGTGGCCTGAAGCCCAAACTCGATGGCGAACGGCTCTGTGACCTCGCGCGGCTGGCGGATCACGTTCATGCAGAGGAGCGCCGTCCCACCGCGGCGCTCGACAGTGAGCGCCTCTTCGCCGTCGGTATCCCAGTGTTCGTCGCTTTCGGCATACCAGCCCAGGCCGCGCTCTTCCGTGCCGATCCAGATGGACGGAAGAAACTCGCGGCGCCACACCACGCCCTCGCCATTCGGCAGCGCGTCATAGCCAAGACGCTTATTGTCCACGCGCCCCATGGCGATGTAGGCCAGGTACTTCGCCTCGGCATCCCGAATCGGAATCTCCACGCGCAGCCGCTCCAGGCGGACCGGCTTCTTGGGCTGGAAGCGAAGCGTCGTCCACAGCGTGCCGTCGTAACGGGCCACCACGGCGGTTTCCACCCCGATCCCGTCGCCGCCCAGACCACCGGTGAGGCGCGCCTGCACCCCGGTCGCCCTCTCCAGCGCCACGCGCCCAGGGACTAGCGCACCCGCGCCCTCGGCCACCACACGCACTGATCCAGCGAGCAAGGGGTGCCCGCCGGAGTGGATCTGACCGGGCAGGCCCGAGCCTTCCAGGAGGTATTCCCGGCCAAAGGGGGCAATACGGGCCGGCTGCGCGCCCAACGCCGGCGTCACCTTCAACGGCGTGAAGGGTGGCAGCAGCGTGTCCTCCTTCGCGATGCGCGCGGCACTCTCCCAGGTGTCATCCGTCTCCTTGCGCAGAGAGAGCGCCTCGACAGCCTGTGGCTTTCCGCCGGAGAAGAGCGTGAGCCGGGCCTGGTAGCGCCCTCGGGGAAGCGGCTTCATGTCGAGATCGAGGAGCGTCACCGCCTCCGCGAGCGGCTGGGTGCGCTCTGCCACAGGCTTACCGCTCTCCTCGGAAAGGAGTTCGAGCCGCGCCGACTCGGCGGGTGCGCCCAGAGCATCACGGTAGACGTGGGCCAGCACGCGCTGCCCCAGGATCGCCTGCGCCAGCGCCACCCCGGGCACGTCGCGCGGGCGCGCCGGATCCGGCAACTCCATCGGCTGCCCCGCCAGACGGGCCACCTCGTGCGCATCGAGCATCCGGTCGAAGATCATCGCCTCGTCCAGGAGCGTGCGCCCCCCGTTCGCCTGCCACACGCCGCCAAAGCGGATCGTGGGCTTCAGGAGCTTCCGGGGCATTGAGATGCCCAGCGCCGACTTAACCAGGCGGCCATCGACATAGAGGTGCATCCCTTCCCGGTGAGACCACGCGCAGGCGACGTGGTGCCACTCGCCCGGCCTCCAATCGGCCACCGGCTGATAGCAATAGAGCTTGCCGCGCGGCCCATCGCCCGGATCGAGGAAGAAGGTGAGCCCCCAGGACGCGCTGGTGTACTTGTAGAGGCTGAAGAGCCCTCCCTCTTCCGGCCAGGCGTTGAAGAAGACGTGGTTTCGCCGGTCATCGCCGGACCAGTTCACCGGCTGCACCCAGAGCGCGATCGTGCCCCGCTCCAGCGAGAAGTTGCCCTCGGTCGGATAGGAGAGCCCGGCGCTCCCCTCCAGGTCGCCCACAAGGACTCCCTGCCCGATGCGTCCGGGAACAAGGCGTGGTGTGCCCTCCACCTGGGCGATCTTCCCGCCGAGTCCCTCGGTGGCGTCAAACCCGGCATCAAACGGCGCGTAGAAGACACGGCCCGGCGGCACCGGCGCCTCGGCGGCGCCCACTCCATCGAGGCACCCCACCCATCCGAGCAGCAGCAGCGCAAAGGTGGCGCTTGCCACGGTTCGGATTCTTCTATTCAGACTTGTCCCAGGGGAAAACGCGACACGCATCAGACACTCCATCCAGCCACGCGGGATGCGCGCGGGTGCTCACAGATTCGACATCGGACGTGCCATCCCCTACCCCCACCCCCCGCCGGCGGCGATACCGCAGATGAACGCGCGGACGGCCCTCCGGGCAACGCCGGGTAAAGAGGAGATGGCTGCCGGGCCGGGGAACGATTCCGGCGTGCAGCTGCCAGCAGAAGCGCCGCCGGGCGGGCGTCGGCCGCTACTCCGTTGCTCTGCTCCTGCCAGCACAGAAGCACCGAGAGCAGAGCCGCGGATTGCATCCCTGGGCGCGCAACACCGCGAGGATGCGGGCAGATTCGCCTAGATCCCAGCCTCTGGGACGACCCATCGGTTGATCCAAGAGCACACCCTGAGAGGAGTTCGTTCCGCATGAGCACGACCATCCGGCGCATCGGCATCTCCACCGGCGGGGGCGACTGCCCTGGCCTGAACGCCGTCATCCGAGGGATCACCCGCACCGCGTATGGCTATGGCTGGGAGGTCCTCGGCATTCTGGATGGCTTCGATGGCCTCCTCGGACGCAGCCGGGTGGAGCGGATCGACCCGCGCGACATCCGGGGCATTCTTCCCCTGGGCGGCACCATCCTCGGCACCACCAACCGCGGCAACCCCTTCCACTACCCGGTGGAGGAGAACGGCCAGGTTGTCTACCGCGACCTCTCCGATGAGGTCGTCCGCCGCTTTGCCGCGCTGGAGTTGGATGCGCTCGTGGTCATCGGCGGCGATGGCACGCTGAAGATCGCCCTCGAGCTCTATCGCAAGGGCCTCCCCATCGTGGGCGTGCCAAAGACAATCGATAACGACCTTTCGGCGACAGATGTGACTTTCGGCTTCGAGACCGCGGTGAACACCGCCACCGATGCCATTGATAAGCTGCACACCACCGCCGAAAGCCACCACCGCGCCATGGTCCTGGAGGTGATGGGGCGCAACGCCGGCTGGATCGCGCTCTCCGCCGGGATTGCCGGCGGCGCCGACGTGATCCTCATCCCGGAGATCCCCTTCGACATCGATCGCGTCTGCCGCAAGGTGGAAGACCGCGACCGGCGCGGACGCAAGTTCAGCATCGTTGTCGTCGCCGAGGGCGCCCGGCCGGCCGGGGGCACGGCCATGGGCGAGCGCCAGCCCGATGGCTCCCTCCGGCTCGGTGGCATCGGCCAGGTGGTCGCCGACGGAATCACCGCCGGCACGAACAACGAGGTCCGCCTCACCGTGCTTGGCCACCTCCAGCGGGGTGGCACCCCAACCCCAGGAGACCGTCTCCTTGCATCGCGCTACGGGGTCGCCGCCGCCCAGCTCGTCGCCGAGGGCGGGTTCGGACGCATGGTGGCGCTACGCACTCCCGACATCATCGATGTGCCCCTGGAGGATGCGGTCACCCAGATGAAGGCCGTGCCTGTCGATGGGGATCTGGTGCGCACAGCACGCGCTCTGGGCATCGAACTGGGTGGATAGCATCGCCACCGGCAGGAGGGGACACGCGTGCGAACCACAGAAGCTGCGCCAGTGGGCCACTTGAAGCGCAGGCGCCATCCCGCCATGCTCGATCTGGGGACGCTGGCGCTGCCTCTGTTGATGGATGCCGGGGTCGCCTTTGGCTTCGTGGGCTTCCCACTGGCGGCAATCCGCCTGGGGGCCACCCCGCTCCACCTCGGGGTGCTGGGCTGCGCCTCTCCCGCCTGTTTTGTTCTCTCCTGCCTGCTGTTCGGTGGCGTCTCCGACCGCTGGGGCCGGCGCCCGGCGACAATCATCGGCGCGCTCGCCTACGCGCTGGCTTTCCTCGGGGCCTACCATGCCCACTCGCTCACCGCACTGATCGCGGCGGCGGGGGCCATCGGCACGGCAGGCGGCCTCTATTGGCCCGCCCTGGAAGCGAGCATCGCGGACGCCTATGGGCACGGCCCGCTCGGCCGCGGGCTTCTTCTCTTCAACGTGGGCTGGACCAGCGGCATGATGATGGGAGCGATGGCAAGCGGCCGTCTGGCCGACGCGGGTTCCCAGCTCCCCTTCGCGGCAGGGGGCGTAGTCGCACTCGCGGCGCTTCCCCTCCTGTTTTTCTGGCCTCCGCGCCAGGCACCCTCGCCCATCCAGGAAGCCATCCCGGAAGAGGGGAAGGTGGCGCCTCACGTCGTCGATCACTACCTGACATTGGCGCGGATCGCCAACTTCAGCGCCTTCTTCGCCGTGGTGAGTCTTCGGGCGCTCTTTCCCAAGCTGGCGACCGACCTGGGTTTCAGCGGCGGGAGCATCGGCGTGCTGATCGCCATCACCTCGCTCGCGCAAGCGGTCGCCTTTATCCCGCTCGCCTTCTGGCGCCGCTGGCAATACCAGCTGGGTCCCTTCCTGGTAGCCGAGGCGATGATGGTCATGGCGCTCCTTGGCATTGCGCGCGCCTCCTCCGCGGTCGCCTTCGGGCTCCTCTTCGCCGTAGTTGGCGCGGCGTGCGCGCTCACCTACACCGCAAGCCTTTTCTACAGCCTGAACCGCCCCGCCGACCGCGGCAAGATGGGCGCCATGCACGAGGCGATCCTCGGAAGCGGCTCTGTTCTCGGGCCGATTCTCGGTGGCACGCTGGCACAACACGCCGGGCTGCGCTCCCCCTATCTCCTGGCAGCCGCCATCGCCCTCCTCGCCATGGCGCTGCAACTCGTGCTGCAAAAAGCACGCACCCCGCGGCCATAGCACCTGAAGTCCGTTTCGCCCGGCGCCGGCCGGGGAAGATGGAACGCGGAGGTGGAGAATGGCGGAGCTGCTACCCGGAATACATGCCATTGATGGAGTCGCCATCGACCTGGCGGGCGCTGAGCTGCGAGTCCATCCCCTGCTGCTGGTAGAGGATGGGGCGTTGACGCTGATCGATGCCGGGCCCGTGGGGAGCGAGCGCCCGATTCGGGCCTATATCGAGGCTCTCGGCTTCTCGCTGAACGACGTCGAACGGATCATCGTAACGCACCACCACAGCGATCACACGGGAGGCCTCTCCCGTCTGGCGCAGGAGAGCGGCGCGGTGGTGGCCGCGCACTATGCGGAGGTCTCCATCCTGGAGCGGCGCGTGCCCGAGCCGGCGCGGCCCGTCACCCCAGAGGGTTTGCGCGCCCTCGGGATCGATATCGACGACGCCCAGTACCAGTTGATGCGCCAGTGGATGGCCAGTTTCACTCCGCCGGCAGTGAAGGTGATCGAGGAGCTCCAGGGCGGCGACATGCTGCCCATCCTCGGCGGGCTGCAGGTGCTCCATGATACCGGGCACAGCCCAGGGCATATCGCGCTCTTCGCGCCACAGCGTTCGGTGCTCTTCGCCACCGACCTCTTCTATCACAACGGTCGCGAGATCCACATCCCGCTACCGGTCTTCACCCAGGACGCCGGCAATGCCATCGAGACGCTGCGCACACTCGTGGAGACCCTCTCCTTTGATGTGGCAATCCCCTATCATGGCGTGCCCCTGATGGGAGAGGCTTCCGAGAAGCTGCGCCACGCCCTCTCTGGGGTGAAGAGCTCGACCGGCCACACCCTGCCGGGCCAGGTGCTGGCCCCGGGTTAGTCAACAGGTTCGCGCGGGTATAGAACCCCGCCGGGGATGCCGGTTCAGTCCGGGCGGGCGGCCACCGCGAAAAGCCCGATGTTGCCCCAGAAGTAGCGGCGCTCCTCCAGCACGCGGGCGTCGTGGGCGCGCAGCCATGCCGCAAAGCCGCCGCCCGCCATCAGATGCCGGTAGCCCGTGTAGTGCGGCGGATGGATTCGCCCCGCCTGCCGCTCGACGAAGCGGAGGAGCGCCCCACCCAGCCAAGCAGCGCCACCTCCGCGCTCGGGACGGGTAAACTCCACCACGACCACCACCCCGCCCGGCCGTAAGACGCGGTGCGCTTCCCGCCACGCCAGCTCGCGCTGCTCCGCGTCTAGCTCGTGCAAGACCAGACTAAAGATAACCGCGTTGAACTCACGCCCAAACGGGATGCGCTCGGCGCTGCCGGCGAGGACGCAGAACCGCGGTGGCACCCCCGCGCGGCGCTCGGCCATAGAGAGCATCGTCCGCGAGGGGTCCATGCAGACGGTTGTGATCCCGGCATCGGCCAGGAGCCGCGAGAGTGCGCCCGTGCCACAGCCGACGTCGAGTGCCGCGCGGGTGCCCCGCGTGGCGAGCAGGCGCACCAGCTCGCGCCGGACTCCCCGCAGGTACCACTCCAGCACCCAATCGAGCAACGGCAGCAGAGCGGCCACGGGCTGATACTCATCCACCGACCGCCTCTCCTCTTGCGCCAATCCCCTTTCCTCTCCATCCATCGGCCCCCCACCCTGGCTCCTGCGGAGACGCATTCCGCATGCCGGACCTCATTGGCGAGGCGGAAGCCGCACCCGTGGTATTCGGCTCCCCCCAGCGGTTCCCTTCAGAATCGCCCCTTTGTCAGCGAATCCGTGGTCCCGCGCGGTGTTATCGCTCCTCCGAGGGTTAGGCGCTGGCTCTACGGGCAATAAGGAAAAAAGGGGGAGTCTTGATCTGGGAGGCCACCACCGTGCTCTCCCACACGCGGCGCCCCCATCACTGGGCCGTTCCCCGCCCGCGCGGCCCATTGGCACCAGGAGGAAAGATGGCAGCTTACTCAGCCCTATTCTCGCCGGGCCGCATCGGCTCGCGCGAGGCAAAGAACCGGTTGGTGATGGCACCGATGGTGCGCAACTACGCGGATAGCGAAGGCCGAGTCACCCCGAGGTTCCTCGCGCACATGGAGCGTATCGCCCGCGGTGGCGTGGGCACGATGATCTTGGAAGCGACCAATGTCACTCCCGAAGGGAAAGGCTTTGCCAATCAGATCGGCATCTACTCGGATGACCTGATCCCCGGATTGGCGGAGGTGGCACAGCTCGCGCATGCCCAGGGGGTGCTGATCGGCCCCCAGCTCTTCCATGCCGGCCGGCAGACCTCCTCCGCGGTAAGCGGAATGCAGCCAGTCGCCCCCTCGGCGGTCACCTGCCCTACCATCGGCGAGGAGCCGCGCGCCCTCAGCGTGGAGGAGATCCAGGCAATCGTGGACGCCTTTGGGCAGGGGGCGCGCCGGGCAAAAGAGGCCGGCTTCGACTTCATCGAGCTCCACGGCGCCCACGGCTACCTGCTGATGCAGTTTCTCTCGCCGCTCACCAACACGCGTGACGATGCCTACGGCGGCTCTCGCGAGAAACGGATGCGCTTCGTGGAGGAGGTGGTGCAGGCCACACGCAACGCCGTCGGAGCCGACTTCCCGATCCTCATGCGCCTCTCGGCGGACGAGCTCTTGCCAAACGGCCTGAAGATGGAGGACACCATCGCCATCGCCCGGCGCCTGGAGGAGCTGGGAGTGGATGCGCTACATATCTCAGCGGGGGGCTACGATTCGTACGACAGTGGCCTGATGATCCAGCCGATGGCGATCCCCGATGGCCCGCTGATTCCCTATGCGCAAGGCGTGAAGGAGGCGGTCGGCATTCCGGTGATCGCCGTGGGGAAGCTGCGCTCTCCTGAAATGGGCGATGGGCTCATCCGCGACGGCAAGGCCGACTTCGTGGCCATCGGGCGCTCGCTCCTCGCCGACCCGGAGTGGCCGAACAAGGCGCGGGAGGGCCGGCTCAAGGAGATCAACCCCTGCATCGCCTGCAACCAGGGATGCATCTCGCGCCTCTTCCTCCAGCAGGACGTCTGGTGTACCGTCAATCCGGTCACCGCGCGCGAGCTGGAATTCGCCAAGCCGGCGCCTGCTACGAAAAAGCGCGTTCTGATCGCAGGCGGCGGCCCGGCCGGCATGGAGGCCGCGAAAGTCGCGGCCGAGCGCGGCCATTCCGTCGTGCTGTTCGAGCAAGAGGATCACGTGGGAGGGCAGCTCATCGCCGCCACCGCGGCGCCCTTCCGACCGGGATGGGCCGAGCTCGACAACTACCTCATCGATGAGATGGTCCGCCTGGGCATCGATGTTCGTCTGAATACGAAGGTGACGGCCGACGTCGTGCGCCAGGAGAAACCGGACGTCGTGATCCTCGCCACCGGCTCCTCCGCGGTCACCCCCGACTTCCCCGGGGTGCAGCTCGCCAACGTTGTCATCGCCCGCGACCTGTTGGAGGGAAAGAGCACGGCAAAGGGCAGCGTGGTCGTGGCCGGCGGCGGTTGCGCCGGGGCGCAGACGGCCGAATACCTCGCAGAGCGCGGACACCCCGTGATCATCGTCGAGATGCTGGATCATATCGCCGTGGATGCGCCGCGCGCCGACCGGGAGCTGCTGCTGGAGCGCCTGAGAAAACGTGGCGTCGAGTTCCGGGTGAGGACGAAGATCACGGAGATGAAAGCCGGCTCGGTGACCGTCGAGGATGCGCAGGGCACGCATGAACTCCCGGCAGATACGGTGGTCATCTGTCTCGGCTCGCGCGCCAACGACGAACTAGTTCGCGAGCTCCAGGGCGTCATCGGCCACGTGATCAGCGCGGGCGACGCCGTCAAGCCACGCCAGGTGACGGAAGCGATCGCCGAGGGAGCCCTCGCCGCGCTTTCGGTGTAATCAGGCAGGCGGGGTCGTTACCGGCCCCGCCCCCACGCTGGCAACTCGCCTAACCCCCGGCCCCTTCCCTACCCTCCAGCCCCACACCAGCCCCAGGGAAGGGGAGCGACAGCGCGGCGGTCGCGGGTAACGCGATAGTCAGACGAACGTTCGGCAGGGGTGAACCCTTGGTGTTCGCCCTATTTCCTCCGGGCTTCTCGGGCCGGTGCCATAGGCCCGGCAGAGACGAGCGGGCGCGCCTCCCCAT
>DUUU01000031.1 GCA_012841485.1 Armatimonadota bacterium | reverse complement strand
TGCGCGCGCGAATTGACGCTGAGGGAAGCCCCGACGAGGTGGTTCATTCGAGCCTGCCGCAGTTCGTGGAGGCCGTGCGCGCGGAGATTCCGTGCAAGGAAGGCCGGCAGGATCTGCCGGTGGTGACAGGCGAGCTGAGAACCGACCGCGACAGGATGGTGCTGGCCGGCACGCTCTCAGCGCGCATCGATTTGAAGCAGGAGAACTGGAGGAGCCAGACCCTCCTGGAGAAGTGGGCGGAGCCGTTCTCGGTCTGGGCCTGGCTGGCGGGCAGCGCCGACCCTCACGCCGCGCTTCGCTATGCCTGGAAGCTGCTGTTGCAGAACCAGACTCAGAATGCCATCTGCGGGAGCAGCATCGACGAAGTGTATGACGAGATGATGCCTCGCTTCCGACAGGTGCAGCAGATCGCCGAGGAGCTAACCGAGCGCAGTCTCGGCTTCCTGGTCGAGAGGATCCACACCGGGCCCGAACCCCCCGGCGGCCCTGCTGCCGCGCTGGTGGCGTTCAACCCCCTCCCCTTCCGCCGGCGAGAGTGCATCGAGGCGGTGGTAGAGTTTCCCCTCGGGCCACCGCGACGCATGCCGGTCGCGCCCGAGGTGGACCTGGCCGAGGGGGGCCCGGATGTGAGCGAGGTGCAGGTGGTGGATCCCGCCGGCGCCATCATCCCGGTGCAGGTTCTGGAGAACCGCCTAGCCACGCGACGGATCCTCTCGGGCAACGATCTGCCGCATCTCCAGAGCGTGCGCCGGATGCGCATCCTCTTCGCCGGCGAGGATCTTCCCGCGTGCGGCTATGCTACCTTCCATATCCTGCCGGCCGGAGTGCAGCCGCCACCGATGCAGACGCTCTCCCCCTCGCTTCACGCGCTGGAGAACGCATCCCTGCGCGTCGATATCGCGCCCAACGGCAGCCTCCACGTCATCGACAAGGATACCGGGCGCGAGTATGGCGGCATCCTTGTCTTCGAGGACGGTGGCGATGCCGGCGACCTGTATCACTATGTGCAGCCGGTGCAGGACCGGGTGTTCACCACGCTGGGTTCGGCACCCCGAATCTCGCTCGTGGAAGACGGCCCGGTGCGCTCCACCTACTGCATCGAGCACACGCTGATGCTTCCGGAAAACCTGAAAGCGCGCACAGCCGGGGATGGCCACACTATGCCGTGCCGGATCACCTCCTATATCGCGCTGTGCATCGATTCTCAGCGCGTCGAAGTGACGACGGTGGTGGAGAACCAGGCGTGCGATCACCGGCTGCGGGTGCTCTTCCCCACGGGGGCGCACACCGATCTCTCGCGTGCCGAGGGGCCGTTTGACGTGCTCAAGCGCCCGGCAGCGCTCCCCGCGGAGTGGATCGGTGGTTCGCCCTGTCGCCCGCAGCACTCGTTCGTCGATGTGAGCGATGGTCAGCGCGGCATCGCCATTCTCAACCAGGGCCTACCCGAGTACGAGGTGAAGCGCGATGTGGACCGCACCATCGCGCTCACCCTCCTGCGCTGCGTCGGGCGGCTCAGTGATGGCGATGATGCTCCCGGGATCGACCCGACGCCCGGCGCCCAGTGCCTCGGGCGGCACGTCTTTCGCTACGCCCTCATGCCGCACGCCGGCTCCTGGGAAGCAGCGCGCATCTGGGAGCAGGCCCACGCCTTCAACGCGCCGATTCGACCCGTGCAGACCGATCAGGCGGATGGCGACCTTCCCGCCAACGCCTCCTTCGTGGAGATCCGCCCGGCCCACCTGGTCCTGAGCGCCATCAAGCGTGCCGAGGATGAGGACGCCCTTGTGCTCCGCTTCTACAACATCACCAACGCAAACGCCGCCGGCGAGGTGATCCTCCACTTCCCCATCCGCGCCGCCTATCGCGCGAATCTGAACGAGGAGAAGGCCCAGCCACTGGATGTGAACGATGGCCGGCGGATCCGCGTGCCGGTCCGTGGCAAGGAGATCGTGACGCTCCTCCTCTACCGGTAGCC
>DUUU01000348.1 GCA_012841485.1 Armatimonadota bacterium | reverse complement strand
GGCGGCCACCGGCTTCGCCTCAATCTCCTCGTGATGCACGACCCGCATCGCCTCTTCCTGCCTCTCCTCTGACTCTCTCGGCGATATTCTACCACACAGGGGGCAGCCAGGGCAAACGAGAAGCCGGCATCGATACCATGGATAAAGGGGGCAGACGCGGATGGGGACGTGCGCGCACCCAGGATTGTGCGATCCCATCCAGAGCCCGGGGATGGCCATCTGAGTGGCGCTCTCGGAGGACCGCGAAGGGGCCGGGGCAGCGCCGCCCGCGGGGCGATGGGAGAAGAGGCGGGAGAGGTCTGGGCATTGGAGCCGGGTGTCTCTGTGCCCAGATCGGGCTCCTGTCTCGGAATCCCGGCCTGGAACTTCTGCACCCGGAAAGAGTCTATATTGCTATGTAATCGCGCACCCGGGCGTGCGCAACATGGGTGGTGTGGTATGGAGCGAAGGATAATCAAGCGTTGTCTCTTGGTGTCGGCCATGCTACACGTGCTCGGGGCGGCCCTGCTCCTGAGCGCCCTCCGGGGCTCACGGCCACGCTCCGTCGGGATCGTCGAGGTGACGCTCCTCCCGATGTCGGGCACGCTGGCGGATGGGCGGGCCCCTGGCGACGCCACGGGCACCGAGAAGCCGGCAGGCCCCCCGCGCGCGAAGCGCGTGGCGCCGCGGGGCAAGCCAACGGTGGCCTCTCGCCCGCGGATGCGTACTGCCCGCGTCCTTCCTCCGAGGCGTGACGTGCTTGCTGGACGCACCGCCCCACAGCCAGAGCTTGGATCTCGCATGCCCGAGGGGGAACCGAACCGGCCAGCTGGCTCGCCTGCTTCGGGCCTTCCGACGGCACCGGGCGGCACCGAGCCGGTGCAACCGGCAGTGGCCTCTCCGAAGGCGCCGCGCGATGGCGAGGGCGACCCGGAGGCACCGCCAGTCGCCGAGGGAACGATGGCCGCAGCCATCGGCACGCCGGAAGCACCCGATGCGGTTCGCGAGGAGCTCCCTGCACCTGATTTCGACCTGGCATCCCGAACTTCGCAGCCGGGTCTGCCGGGCACCGAGCAGACTCTGGGCAAGCAAGGTCAGGGTATGCCGCGCGGCCGGCATGGCACGGGCGGCGCCACGCATAACCGGGGCTTCCTGAACGAGGGTCTCCTGGCCGCTTACTACGCCGATCCAACGCGCGCCGCTGGCGACTATCCCCTCAATACACCCTACACTTTTCCAACCTTCACTCGCCTGGTGACGACGCGCATCGATCCGGCCATCAACTTCGCCTGGAACATGGAGCCGCCCGCCCCGGGCGTGCCCCCCACCTACTTCAGCGTTCGCTGGACCGGGAAACTCCTGGCGCCTGCCTCCGATACCTACATCTTTTACCTGGATGCCCTGGATGACGGCGCTCGCCTCTTCATTGACGGGCAGATGGTGATCGATTCCTGGATGATCCAACAGGGGATCTCCGTCATTCGCGCCGTTCCCCTGGAAGCTGGCATCCATGACATCCGTGTCGATTACTGCCAGGGGCCCGAGCACCATGCCTCGATCCGCCTCGCCTGGAGTTCTTCCAGCTTTGGCAAGGAGATCATCCGGGCACGCCCGTCTCCCGCAGTCCCGCACCTGGTCGCGGGGTTGCCGAAAGAGTGAACTCCGAGGGCTCCATGCGCGGCAACCGACAGCGACACCTAATGGACCAGACCCACCCGGAGGTGAGAAACCGGAGCATGGCCGGCGAGCAACGCCTGCCGGGCGCGCGCGGGCCTCTTGCCTTCTCCAGCTGGTATCGCGCGAGTGCCTTCCTGATCTCCATGCTCCTGCTAGCCGGAATCGCGATGCTCCATGCGGCTCCGAACCCTCCTGCCGCCGGGGCCAAGGGCAACCGAGTCCCGCTCACTCCGGGACGCGGGCCGCGCGTCTCCCTCGATGTGCGCGGGATTGACATCCGCACGGTGCTGGCGGTGCTGGAAGAGAGCGCCCAGGTGCGTTTCAGGCTCGCCCCCGATGTCCGCGGCAAGGTCTCTTGCAGCCGCAGAGATCTGGCCCTCGAGGATATGCTCGACGTCATTCTCCCGCCGCTGGGGCTCCGCTGGAAGCGGGTGGCCGCGCAGCAGTATCGCGTCGAGCGCGCCGTCGAGCAGAAGACGGGCAAGGCGCTCCTGAGCGCGCCCCGGGGTTGGGATCCGGCCGGGTTGAAGGCCCTCTACTACAACGATCCCGCCTGCGAGCTCGCCGATGGCTCGCTTTCGGCGCTCCTGGCCGTCCCGCCTGAGGGAGTCACGCCGGTGAGGCGCACCGACGCACGCCCGGGCGGAAGCTGGAGCGAAACCGGTCCGGCTCCCGGCGTGGGCCCGACGGGGTGGAGCGCGCGCTGGACGGGCCGCCTCTTCGTGCCCGCCGATGACCTCTACACCTTCTCTTTTGATCCCATCCACGGGGCGGCGCTCCTCCTTCTGGATGGGAAGGTGGTGGTCGACTCCTGGCGCATCGCCCCTCGCGGGAAAACGGCTGGCTCGCCCGTGAGGCTCTCGCGCGGCTGGCACGACGCGGTCATCGAGTATCACCAGGTGGGGCCGACGGGCGCCCTTGACTTGAAGTGGCAGGCCTCGTGGCTCCCGCTCGAGACCATCGGGATCCACGCTTCCGGCAAGCCGGCGCAAGGGAGAGCGACCCGTTGACCCGCGGTCCACAGAGAGGGCCGGCGGCAGCGGCAGCGGCGCTCGCCTCTGCTTGCGCGGTCTGGGAGGCCGGCCGTGCCTTGGGGATGGAGCCGTTCACGCGCGCATCCCTCCTGATGATCGCCCTGGGGTACGCATCCGCAACCCTATCCCACTGGTGGCCGGTGGCGGCGATTCGGGCCCTCGCGCTGGCGGCACTCGCCGGCGTTGCCTTTGCCGCGTTCCGCCCCAGCCCACCCGATCCCCTGCTTGATTGCGCCCAGGTGTTGCATCAGAAGAGTGGCGCCAGCCTGCTTGTGGGGCTCGTCTTCGCGGTGGTTTTCCTCTCATTCGTGGCGGGCGCCTGCCTCCGCGGCCGGCGCGTGCCGATGGTGGCCACCGCGGTCCCCGCCCTCTCCATCTATGGCCTGGCGGGGGTCTTCACCCCAGGCTTCAGCGTGCAGGCCTCCTTCTCTGGCTTCCTCTTCGGCGCGGTCTACGCGATGGCTTACGAGCATCTCCTCTCGCAGAGCTCCCCAGGCACGGGATCGCCCTGGCCGCGGCGGAGCGCGCGAACCGCCTTGGGGCTGGCCGCCGGCTACCTAGCCGTGCTGTTGCCCCTCTCCTTCCCGCTCGCTTCGCTCTCCCAGCGCCTCACTCCCGGCCTGACGCCCGCGGAGCGTGACCGCTTGCGGCGCACCCTTTTCTCTACGAACGATGACCCAGGCTACTCGCGCCTTTCTGAAACCGTCAGCCTGGCCGGCGGGATGCGCACGACCGGGGAGCAGGTATTGATGCGGGTGAAGACCACGGCGCCTGGCCTGCTGCGCGGGCGCGTCTATGATCTCTACGAGCGGGGCCGCTGGTCGCAGTCCCCGCTCATCGAGGCCAGCATCCCTCTCGGAGACAACCCGGCAGAGCGACGAGGGCGACACGCCGCGATGCGCCGCCTCCGCGATCTGGATGCCGCAGCCGGGCAGGAGGAGGCGCGCGAGGAGAGACGGCGCTCCTCTACCCACCCGCCCGAGCATTCGCGCCCGCCACAAGAGCACGCCCGCCGCGTCACCCAGCAGGTGGATCTCCTTGGCAGGGTACCCGGAAGCGTCTGCTGCGCCGGCATCCCCCTGGAGGTGATAACCACCCGCGATGATCTGACTGTGGATGTGACGGGCCTTGTCTCTGGCAAGACGGACTGGCGGGAGGGCGACACCTACACGGTGGTCTCCGAGGTGCCGGATGTGCCCGAGGCGCTGCTCCAGCGCGCGCCGGGCGGCCAGCCCCCGGAGGATGGGCACTGGAGTCAGATCCCCGTCTCCGTGGCCCCGGTTCGCGAGCTGGCGCTCACCATCGCCGGCAAGGAACGAACGCCCTACGCGCGCGCCGAGGCGATTGCCGATTACCTGCGCACGCATTGCCGCTACTCCCTCTCGGTTCCATCGGCGCCACGAAACGAGGACCCCATCGTTCACTTCCTCACCAGCGGAAGAAAGGGCGCATGCGATCTCTTCGCGGGAGCAACCGCCGTGCTCTGCCGCGCGCTCGGCGTTCCAACGCGCCTGGTCACCGGTTACCTGCTCACAGAACCGGAGGAGGATGGCACCTACCTGGTACGCGAGCGCGATGCCCACGCCTGGGTCGAGATCTACACCCGACCCTACGGCTGGATCCCCTTCGACCCAACCCCTGGTAACGACGCGCCGGCGGGCTCGCCGTCCGGCAGAGAATGGCAGGCATGGTTGAGCAAACTGTCGCCACGAGGGCTGACGTTCCTCGCGGAGGCGCTGCTCCTCGGCATCCTCGGAGCCGTGGTGGCCGGCGCGCGGGGGAGGCGCCGGCACGAAGAGGCCAGCATCCGGTTTCGTCCGGAGGCCTCCGACCCTCGCGGGGAGACGCAACACGCCTATCACCAGGCGTGCCGGCACCTGGCGCGCCGGGGAGTGCCGCGCCAGGTGGGCCAGACCGCCGAGGAGTATCTGGCGGTGGTCCGCGCATCCGAGCTGCCGGCGGAGATCCGCGAGTCGATGGAGGCGCTCACCCATCTCTTCGAGCAGGCGTGCTATGCGCCCGTTGGTTCTACCCTCCCGGATGCCAGCATGGCCAGGGCGCTGACAGCAACCATCCGCAAGCTGCCGCGACGCTGGAAAAGGAGCTGACCCCTTGAATCACGCGACTGAACCACTCTCCGACACAGACCTGCAAACGCTGGCAGAGAAGACCACGCGCATCGTCGACGAGATCCAGACGGTGATCATCGGGAAGGCGAAGGCGGTCCGGCTGGCCGTGGTCACCCTCCTGTGCAACGGCCATCTCCTGATCGAGGATATTCCCGGAGTCGGCAAGACGATGCTCGGGCGCGCCCTCGCGCGCAGCGTGGGAGGCAGCTTCAAGCGCGTCCAGTTCACGCCCGATCTCCTGCCGGCCGATGTCACCGGCACGGCGATCTTCAACCCGAAGACGGCAGAGTTCGAGTTTCGCCCGGGCCCGGTGTTCGGAAACGTGCTCCTGGCGGACGAAGTGAACCGGGCCACGCCGAAGACGCAGTCGAGCCTCCTGGAGTGCATGGAAGAGGGCCAGGTGACACGTGACGGCGTCACCTACCGCCTGCCCCATCCTTTCTTCGTGATCGGCACCGAGAACACCACGGAGTCGCAGGGCACCTTCCCGCTGCCCCTGGCACAACTCGACCGCTTCCTGATGCGCCTCTCCCTGGGCTACCCGAGTAACGAAGAGGAGCTTCTCCTGCTGGAGCGGCAGATCAAGCGCCATCCCATCGAAGACGTGAAACCGGTGGTCACGCCGGAGGAGGTGGTGATGCTCCAGGAGATGGTCACCAGCATTCACATCGAGCGCGCCCTGCGGGAGTATGTGGTCAAGCTCGTGGATTCCACTCGCCGCCATTCCGCGATCCACTTTGGCGCCAGTCCGCGCGGCTCGCTCGGGTTGGTGCGTGCCGCACAGGCCTACGCCGCGACCGCAGGTCGAACCTACGTGATCCCGGACGATATCAAGGCGGTGGCGCCCGCGGTCCTCACCCACCGTATCTCACTCAAACCGGAGGTTCGAGCGCGCGGCATCACCGCGGAGAGCACCGTCGAGGAGATCCTGCGCTCGGTGCCCGTGCCGGTGCTACGCAGATGAACGCCCCGTATAGCCCGGCAAGCCTGGTGATCATCGCCGTCGCGGCGGTGCTGCTCCTCGCGCTCCTGCGCGCGCGCAGCCCGCTGCTGACGGTCGCCCTCATCGGGCCGCTCTTCTTTTTCATCGTCGCCGCCATCCTCCATGCCAGCCAGCTCTTCGTCATGGGAGCGATGGTCCTCGGCGTCGCTCTCCTCTCCTACCTTCTCAGCACGCTCTCGCTTCATCACGTCGCCGTCTCGCGCGAGGTTCCCACTCCGCTCACGGCCGGCGAGGCGGCGCCTTTCACGCTGACCGCGGAGAACAAGAGCCGGTTGCCCAAGGTGTTTCTGAGAATCAGCGCGGGGATTCCCCCCGGGATTGACGCCGTTCCGAAACACCATCTGCTGGCCGTGCTCTGGCCGGGCCAACGTGCCTCTCTGGAGGGCGTGATGACCGCGCCCGCGCGCGGGGCCTATCCGCTCGCGCCGGTCGAGGTAGTGGCCACCGATCCGCTGGGGCTCTTCCGCCGGCGGCGCGCCCTGCCCGGAACCGGCGAGGTCTTGGTCTACCCTCGCATCTGCCGCATCGAGTATCACGAGTATCTGGGGGAGAGCGCCTACGGAAGCACGTCGCCGCGCCACTCCGTGCTGCCGGGACACGGGCTCGACTTCCATAGCCTCCGGGATTACCACCCGGGCGATGACCTCCGCCGCGTCGATTGGAAGACCAGCGCGCGCATGGGGCGCATGGTCGTCATCGAGTTCGAGCCAGTCACCGTAGGCGACGTGCTCGTGGTCCTCGACTCGCGCGCCTCTGGCCCGCCGCTAGAGCTGGCCGTCACCGCCGCGGCCTCGTGGCTGGGCCAGATTCTGGATCAGGGGGGCCAGGGGCGACTGCGTTTCGCGCGCGGAAAGGCCGTGGATCAGGTGGATGGCTATGGACCGGAGGCGCTCCCCCTCCTTCTGGAGGCGCTGGCGCGCGTGGAGCCGAACGCGAAACTCTCGCCCGCCGATCTGGCCGAGGGCATTGTGCCGGGGCGTACCACGCTCATCATCACGCCATTCGCCGACGAGGCGGTGGTGGAAGCCGCCATCCGTCTGCAAAGCGGTGGCGAGACACTGGTGCTCCTGATCGATGCCGCGCAGCCTGGCCGCGCCGGGCGCCGGACCGCGGCCGCCACGCAGGTGAATGCTACCCGATTGCGCCACCACGGCCTCCGGGTGGTCGTCGTTGGCGCCGCCGACCTGCAAGTGCCCGCGGAGTATCCCACGCACTAGGCCGCGGGAGGGATCGAGCCATCCACCGCCGAAGTCACCCGCCAGTGAGAGAAGCATCTGGGACGGCGGGCGCCGTCCCAACCGAAACGGAGAGAAGCATGAGCAACCGGTGTTTCCGACCCGTGCGCCCGGATGAGGTGGAGCGAATCGCGCAGATCGCCGTCCGGGCATGGCAGCCGATCTATGCCTACTATCGCGAGGCGCTGGGCGAGGAGCTTTTCGCCCGGCTATACACCGGCTGGGAGGAACGGAAGGCGGATCAGGTGCGCCAGGCCGCGCGCGCCCGGCCCGACTGCGTTTACGTCACCGAGATCGACGACGCCATCGCGGGCTTCATCACCTTCATCATCCACCCCGAGACGGGCGTCGGCGAGATTGGCAACAACGCGGTCGACCCGGAGTGTCAGGCCTCGGGGATCGGCACGGCGCAGCATCGGGAAGCACTGCGGATCATGCGCGAGCGCGGGATGCATACCGCCCGCGTGACCACGGGCCTCGACCCAGCGCACGCGCCCGCCCGGCGCTCCTATGAGAAAGCGGGCTTCGACCGCTCCACGAGTAGTATCACCTACTACATGGATCTGAGCGCCCTCTGATCGCGGCAGAGCCGGCGCCAGCCCGTGGCGTTACTTGCGCACCTGGCCAGCAAGACCCTGGCCGGTCCAGTTGCCCTGACCCTCCAGGTACTCCTCGCCCGTGAGCGGAATCCCCTCGCGCTCGAAGGCATAGCGGAGCGCATCCAGCGACCGGATATCGTAGGCCGGGCCGGAGACCGGCAGGAGGCCCTCTTCATGCATGGTGTAGAGGGGCGAGCGTTCCACTCCGGCATCGAGTGGCACGCGGACGCGAGAGCGCGTGCGCGCCGACTCGTAGGAGGCCATCATGATCTCATGCGCGACGAGGGCAACATGCCCGGCGTTGCGCGACTCCGGCCCGCCTTCAATCCACGCGATCAGCTCGTCGAGCGGGCCAGGGCCGGACTCCGCGGCAAGCGGCTCCGGCTCGCCGCGCGCGAAGAGGACCGTGCCCCCCTGGCCAAAGCGGATCGTGCCCTCGGTTCCGAAGACCCACCAATGGGACGCGGGCTTCTCGTCCATATCCACTTCAATTGTGAGGGTGTAGCCATTCTCGAAGCGGATGCTGGAGAGGATGCGGTCTTCTACCAGAACTCCGCGCTCGTAGCGGTTCGTGCGCCGCTCCAATTGCGTCATCACCCATTCGGGAGCCGGATCGCCGAGCAGGTAGCGGTGGAAATCGACGCCATGCGTGCCGTTATTGAGGAAGCCGCCGACAGTGCGGAAATTGCCGGCAAGCGGCACGCCGATCTGCCCGGCAGCGATCCGCTTGCGCGCCTCGACGAGTCCGGGCTCGAAACGGCGCTGGTGGTGAATGGCGAGAGGAATGCCCCGCGACTGACAGACGGCCACCATGCGCCGGGCATCCCCCAGGTGCGCACTCATCGGCTTTTCCGAGAGAATGCCGCGCACGCCTGCCTCCGCGGCGGCGATCGTCACCTCGGGATGGGTCGCCGTCCAGGTGCAAACGCTCACCAGGTCGGGCTGCTCTTTCTCCAGTAGCTCCCGGTAATCGGTGTAGCGCGCCGGCACGTTATGCTTCTCGCAAAAAGCGGCCAGTGCGTCCGGTCGGATGTCCGCAGCCGCCACGATGGTCGTGCGCGGGTGCTTCGCGTAGTACCCCGCGTGGTGGTTGGCGATCCCCCCCGTGCCAATGATGGCGACGCGATATGTCGGCTCCTGCATCGTTTCTCTCCCCGGGAGGCAGTTCAGGCGCTGGCCAGATATCGGCCCCCGCGTGCTGCCGTTCCTGCCCCCACCGCGTTATCAAACCCCAATGCCCAGCGCGCTTTCCCTCAGCGCAGGAAAGAGAGGGCGTGATCTCCCTCTGGAACCTGCTCCAGCGGATAGAGGGGCCGGCGCAGGCGGCGGTATTCGTACTGGTCGAAGTCGGGCCGGTGTACTCCGGGCGTGTCGGCATCGAAGATCCGCTCGGCAATCTCCTCGTAGGTGCTCCGGAAATGGACCGCGGATTTGAGCGCGATCAGCCGGCGATCCGTCGGCTCGATCCCCACGCTGCGGAGCAACGCCGTGTCGTAGGGCTGAAGCCGGCGCTCGCAGACGACCACTTCGACCCCACCGGCCACGAGCACGGCCGTTCGGCCCATGCACGCGCGCACCCCCCTGCCCATCGGTCCCTTCTGCACGAACTCGCCGTCCGAGAGCAGGCGCACAT
>DUUU01000347.1 GCA_012841485.1 Armatimonadota bacterium | reverse complement strand
GTTCACCGGGAGGAACTTCGCCTTGGGGTGCGCCCGGGCGGCCTCCGCGACTTCGTGCGCGGTGACGTCGGGAATGTCGAGGAGCCACGAACGCTGGCGATAGTCCTCCACGCGCAGGGGCACCGAGATCACCAGGCCGCGCGCCGTGGCCGCCTCGATGAGCGCATTTCCGTTGGCGTCGCCCAGCGAGTAGCG
The DNA here is from genome assembly GCA_012841485.1 of Armatimonadota bacterium. The sequence goes on along the minus strand of DUUU01000347.1, from coordinate 4,612 downwards.
GTGGTACTTCGGGTAGAGGCGCAGCCCACGGATGCCAAACTCCTCGCAACAGACGGCGAGGTCGTGCTCCCAATCGGCGTAGGTGGGGTTGATCACCGCGAAGGGAATGAGCCGGTCCGGGTGCGCGCGCGTCTCGGCGAACAGCTCCTCGTTGCCCGCCTGCGGATTGCGATAGAGGATGGCGCTGGCCGAGGAGACGAACGCCTGGTCGATGCCGTGGGCATCCATGGCGCGCAACAGGCTGTCGGCGTCGCGCCAGGGCAGGGGCCGGAAAGCCCAGTGGCCGAGGTAGGTGTTGGTGTCGATCAGCATGTGGCTCCTCCGCGCATCGCCAGAATCCGCTGCATGTTGCCGCCCAGGATCAGGCGGCGGGCCTCGTCGTCGAGGGCGGCGGCGCGGATCTTGCCCACGCCCGCGGTGTAGGAGAGGTCGCACCCGAACAGCAGCCGCTCCGGACCAAGAATGCGCACGGCCATGTCGATCATCCCGGCGTCGAAGACGCTGCCGCTGGTGTCGAGGTAGACGTTGGGCGCGGGGCGAACCGCCTTGATCGTCCACTCCCAATCGCCGCCGCCGCCCACGTGCCCGCAGATGATCGTGGCTTCCGAATATCGGCGCGCCAGCTCCGCCAGCTCGCCGCCGTCCGACATGTTCGGTTGGGTAGCCACGAAGTAGTGGCTGTGCCCGGCGTGGTGAAGGATCGGCACGCGCAACGCGACCGCCTCTTCCACGATGGGCCAGACGACCGGGTCGGTGCATTTGTACTCGTTGTACAGCTTGACCCCGATGAAGCCGTACTCCTCGATGCAGCGGCGCACCTCGTCAATCGCCTCGCGCTGGTAGCCGGGGTTGACGTAGGCGTAACCGAGCACGCGCCCGGGATAGCGCCGGGTGATCTCGGCAAGGAGACGGTTGCACTCGCGGAAGCCATCCGGCGTGGCCGGGCGCTCGCGCGTCAGCAGCGAGACGCACATCGCGTCGATCCCCAGGCGCTCGGAGTCGGCAATCACCTTCTCGTCCGGCACGCCCCAGGAGATCGTCACATCATTCTTCTCGCCCGTCAGGTGGGCGTGACAGTCAATGACCATGCGTGGCTCCAGGCCGGCCCGGTGTTTCGGGGGTGCAGCACCCGCGCGGCCGGCAGCTATGGAACTAGTTAGGGGGTGAGGCGTGGAATCCTCCAGGACGATCAGAGGGTCTCAGGCCACTTGCGGGGGGGAATCGCGCGCGGGGGAGGTGCCCGAGCTCATTGGGTCATCCCAGAGAGAATGGGCCGGGGCGCGGAGCGCGCCCCGGCTTCTCGCACGGTCTGTCTTGCCTTCCTGCTCTCCTACCACACCTGCCTGCCTCCCGCCACCCACACTCCATCCCGCTGCCTGCCGTACGATTTTACGGAGAGCTGCGCGCCCGCGCCCGGATCCGGGCCTTGGTATCTGCTTCGACAGTCAAGCCGAACTCCCTAAGTCCGGGGGCCTGCTCCAGGTCGGTACCGAGGCGTTCGGCTGCATCTGCTTCGAGCTCTACCTCAAGCGTGAGCAGGCCATCGGCGTATTCCGGGCGATGGATCCCGCGCACACCGGGGAAGAGGGCGAGGGCATCCTGGAACGCCTGGGCGTCCCCGCGCTTCTCAAAACCATCCACTTCGAGGCGCACTCGCCGCGTGTGGCTCGCGGGCAAAGTGAGGATATCCTCCAGGAACAGACGCGCCGCGCGCCGTGACGCCACCTCCACCGCCGCCGTCGCTGCGAGCGCATCTACGCGGTCGGAGACCAGCTCCTCGGTATGGCGCACCGTGACCACTTCGCCCGTCTCCACGCGAATGGCACGAGCATGGATCCGTGCCTGATAGATCGGGATGACGGCGATCACCCGGCCCTCCAGCGTGACGGGCGCGCGCGCCGCCAGATGGAGGGCCGCCGTTCCGGCCAGGAGCACGTCTACCGCTGGCACACCCGCACTCGTATTGAGCGAGTGGGGCAGCGAGGCGGGATCGAGGTGCTCCATGCCCGCAGGGCGCACCACCTGGAAGCCGGCGGCAACCAGGCGCCGGGTGATCTCCGCATCCGCCAGCCGTGCTGCTCCTTCCAGACCCGATGCCTCATCACGAATCGCCACGGCCACGCGCCACTTCCGCGTGAGCCCGAGCTGGCGCAGAGAGTCCATCAGCGGCCGGAGGCTAACACGCACGCGCATCCGGAGTGTGAGGACGCCCTGGGCGACGCTCTCCTCGAGGATGTCGCCGGGCACGGCGAAGCCCTCGCTGCGCAGGTAGATGCGCTCGTTCAAAGTCGCAAACTTCTCGGTGATCGTGGTGCTGGAGAGGTAGACGCCGGTGACCTGCTCCACGGCGGTGCGCAACGCCTGTTGGACGGCGCGATTCCGGGCCTCCTGGTAGGCGCCCTCGCCGATGGATGCGCTGCCGGTGGCGATTACCTCCTGCATCCGGTTCTGATCCGGCTGTTGCAGCACCGGATCGCTCTCTTCCGAGTAGGCCCGGCGAGCGAAAGGCGCCGCGGGATTGTGATAGTAGCCCATGCCGGCCTGTCCGGGGGGCACCTTTCGATAGGACGGCCAGAAGTCGGGCATGGATGCGAGCGGCACGGGCGCGAAACCGGGCGTCCAAACGCGCGGCCCCGGCAGGACGATCGGGGCCGGCAGCGGTACCCGGATCCCCTCGACGCGCGCCACTTGCGCCGGCGCTGCTCCCGCAGGGATGCCCGGAGAGGCATTCCATACAGGCCAAGCGCCCGGGCCCCAGCCTATCGCCGTCAGTCCGGCCAGCAACTGCACAACGGGCATCATCTCCTGTAGCTCCTCTCCTCGCGGGGCTGCGCGCCGCCCGCGGAGGGGATGCCTCCGCGGGCGGATAGCTGCCTACTTCGCCTCGTCACGCGCGCGGCGCTCATCCACGACAATGGCCACGGCGCACTTCTCCAGGAAGCGAGAGCGCGCATCGGCAGCCAGCAGACGTTGCGCGTCCTCCGCGCTCAGAGTCAGGTAGCGGTGGAAACGGTCGGGCGTTCCCACGGCGCGGATGACCAGCGGGTGGTTGCCCACGCGAGGGAGCGCCATCGCCGCGCGGATTGTGCCCATGTAGCCGGCGACGCCTACTTCTTCCGCGAAAGAAGCATCCACATTCACCGTGCCATAGATTTCCTGGCCGGCCGGATCGTAGATCCGGGGGCTCATCGCGGGCTGGATGTTCAGGCCGCGGGCATCAATGATCACCCCCGTGAAGGGGCCCTCATCGGTGGCGGGCGTCAGCAGCGCCGCCTCCGGGGAGAGCGTGGGCGTCCCGAGGATCTCTCTGGATGCCATGACGGGCCCTGGCGGGACCGGCGAGGGCTGATCGAGCGTGATCCCCGGCGGGGGCGAGCCAGCGCTCACCTTGGGCGGGATGCGGAGCAGGCTGGGGAGAACAAGCCCCGTGAGGCCTTTCTCGCCGAAAAGGCCCACCTGGAGAGCCACCGAGTAGGTGCCATCCGGGTTGTCGCGTTCCTCGATCACCTCGGCGCCGCGAACGTAGGCCTGCACGCTCAGGCGAAGCAGGTCACTCGCCGTCAGGTGGCGCTCGACCGTGGTATTGGCCGTGACGCGCACCTCATTGATCACTTGCGCCATGTTGCGGTAGGCATCGGCGATGGCTGCGCTGCGGGCGAGGAGGCGGGCCTGGGCCGGCGACTCGGCATCCTTGGGCCGCACGCCGAACCCGGTGGCGCGCAGTACACCTTCGCTCCACTTCACCTCACCATTCGCCTGGGGGATGAACTCCGTAATCGGGCCCGCCAGAGCGGCGCCCGGAAGATAAGAGAGTGCGACTATCGCGATCCAAAAGCTCCTCAGACCTCTCATCAGGCCGACTCCTCCTCCTTGCCGATCGCTGCGCGCGCCGGCGGAACGCCGGCCCAACCCGACTGGGTACTGCGGGCGCCTCGCGAATCGAGCGTCGGCGCCGTCTCCTCCCCAGGCCCTTCTTGCAGCCGCCGGGCACTGGGGCAAACGCCAGGAGCGGAAATGCAGATTGCATGCCACTCGCCTTGACCCTCCCCTGGCTTTGTGCTAAGATGAGTCGGGGAGGTGTCGCTCGATGGCGTGGCTCATCCTTGGCGCGGCCGTTGCCGTCGATGGCCTCGTGGCATGGTTCCTCCGGCGAGAGGTCCCCAGGTGGCGCGAGGATGGTAGCTTTGCGCTGGTGGCGCCCCTACGCCTGCTGATCGGCGTTCTCCTGATGGTCCTCATCTTGCTTCTCGGCGTAGGCGTTGCCTTTGTGCTTCCCAGACCAGAGAGCGGCACGCCGCCCAGCGCGGAGATGGTGGCGTATTGGGTGTTTGTCACGTTGCTGGTTGGGGCGATCATGCTGCTCACCTTCATTGATGTCGCCCTGGTGCGTCGCGTCTTCCAGCGGCGCCAGGACGAGGTGTTCGCGGATATCTTGCTGGGTCGCGGGCAACCGCGCGGGACCCACGCCGAGGAACCCCCGGCGCGCGACGGGGAGAGCGGCAACCGTGCCGGAGAGTAAAGACCTCAATGCCATGACCCGTGACGAACACTGGATGCGCGCGGCTCTGCGCCAGGCCCGGCGCGCTGTGGGATTCACCAGCCCCAACCCGCC
>DUUU01000346.1 GCA_012841485.1 Armatimonadota bacterium | reverse complement strand
ATGGCACCTCGGCCCGGCTCGGCGGCGAGACCAGACGAGCGGAAGAGGATCTTCTCCGGGAGAGAGCGTTCGTCGGCAAGCTTCTTGGCCATGCCCTCGGCCAGCGCACTCCGACACATATTGGCATGGCAAACAAAAAGCACATGCATGGGGAGGGCCATCAGGCTCCCTTCACAGCACCAAGGAGGCAAAAAGCCCGCGGGCTTCCGACGTTGGAGGGTAACGCCACTCACCCGCACGGGCGCTCCTTCCCCTTCCGCACGGGGCTCTGGCCATGCCCCGTCCCCCTTGCTCCCCCGCACACGGGAGAACTCCAGCGGGAGGCGCCCGCGACACCCATGCCCCTCTCATTTCCCTGGCACGCGGGGAATGGTGCCAGTCGGGAATCCCGGTAGTCAAGAGAGGGGGGATGCGGGCTTCTCTCACATCCAGGCGCTCACCTCGCGAGCTCCACGATGGAATCACGCGCGTCTACGCCACAGGAGGTGATCGAAACGTATCCTTTGGCGGAAGGGGAGGGATTCGAACCCCCGGTCCTCATCGGACTACTGTTTTCAAGACAGTCGCGATCGACCACTCCGCCACCCTTCCACACCATGTACATCCTACACGACGCAGGCGGTTTCTGTCAAGAGCTATTGGTCACGTTCGTTCACCAGCGGCGGCTCGGGCGGGCGGGCGCTCCGAGACGGGTTCAGGGACGTGCGCTCCGGGGGGAGATGGGCGGCCCGATGCCGAATAGCAGCGCGGAGAGACACTCCAGCTGGAGAGGAGCGACCAATGCTCGTGACGACCACGCCCACCATTGAGGGGCGAGCGATCACCCACTACCTCGGCATCGTCACCGGAGAGGCGATCCTGGGGACGAACATCTTCCGCGACTTCTTCGCGTCGATCCGCGATATTGTCGGCGGACGCTCGGCAGAGTACGAGGAAGAACTGGCGCGCGCGCGACAGATCGCCCTGAGAGAGATGGAGCAACAGGCTCTGAGACTCGGGGGCGACGCGGTCGTGGGGGTCGACCTCGACTATGAGACGATCACGATGGGCGGAGGCGGCGGCATGCTGATGGTCTCCGTCTCTGGAACGGCCGTGCGCCTGGGATAGGCTACGGGGCGCGGGCTGGGAGCAGAGGAGGCTATCGCGAGGAGGCCGGCGTCTCCGCCAGGCGTAGCCGGGTGCCGTCGCAGATACACACGCGATTGCGTCCAGACTGCTTGGCGCCGTAGAGCGCCCGGTCGGCCGCGTTGATCAGCTCCGTCTCGTCCGCCATCGCCTCGCGGTAGCAGCCAATGCCAACGCTGATCGTGATCTGGATGAGGGCGCCGCACACGGCAAACTCCTCTGCGGCCACGATCCGGCGGACGCGCTCCGCCACGCGGATCGCCGCTTCGTCGCTTGTGTGCGGCAGGAGCATCGCGAACTCTTCCCCGCCATAGCGGAAGGTGAGATCGGAACTCCGGCTGCGCTCGAGGAGCACCGCGGCCAGGCGTTCCAAAACCCAGTCGCCAGATGGATGCCCGTAGCAGTCGTTGATCGCTTTGAAGTGGTCAATATCAAGCATGAGCAGCGCCAGGCGCGTGCCATAACGCCTGGCGGTGTTGAAATCGCTCTGGAGCCTGATGTTGAAGAGACGCCGATTGCCCAATCCGGTCAGCTCGTCGCGCAGTGACAGCGACCGGGTCTCCTCGAAGAGAAGGCTGTTGCGAACGCCCATGCCCACCACGTGGGCCAACGTGCCGAGCATCTCCGCCTCCGGCGCGTCCAGCGTCCGTCCCTTCTCCGGAAAGACGGCCAGAACCCCTTGTGGCTCCCCATCCGCCGCGAGCGAGAAGAACCTCGGTTCCAGAGACAACCCGGCGAGCGCATCCACCTGAACGGCAGATCCTGCGCGCGTCATGCACTCGGAGGGCACGGGCAGGCGACGACTTTCCAGGCAGCTCACGGTCGCTGGATCCAGACTCGCATGGGCCGCCAGCCGCAGGCCCGTGCCCTGCTCATCGGGCAGGAAGAGCGCGGCCGGCAGACCGGAGATCGATGTCACATGCGTAACGACCTCCTGGAGCATCTCGTCCAGATGGAGCGAGCGGGAGACCGCCACGGCCACCGTGCTCACGGCTGCCAGGTGGCGATTGCGCTGTTCCAACTCCCTTGCCAGCCGCTCCCGGTCGGCGGCGACACGGCTGCGCCGGACGGCCGCATCCACCGCCGCCGGCAGCAAGGCCAGATAGTCACCCGTCTTGGTCACGTAATCGGCTGCGCCGCCCTTCATGGCGTCGACCGCCGTCTGCTCATCGCCCCGGCCGGTCAGCATCACTATCGGGAGATGCGGTCTGCGGTCGCGCGCCGATTCCAGGAGTTGCAGACCGTTGGCGCGGGGCAATCCATAGTCGACAATCGCCGCGTCCCACTCGCCATCAGCGAGCAACGCCTCCCCCTCCTCGGCAGACGTAGCCAGCTGGATCGTGACGTCACGGAAGTGGCGGTGGAGCGTACGCATAGCCAGCATGGCGTGATCGGGATTGTCCTCGACCAGCAGAATATGTCGGATGCTCAGTTCATCCATCAGCGACGCAGGTGTCCATCCCGCCTGATGCCAGGCCACGATCGCGGATGCTTTCGGCAGCGCGCGTCTCGCCAGGTATCCTGGGGATCTAGTGAGAGCGCGGCCACGCCTCGCCCGCTCAGTTTCCGGGCAGGCTACTCGTGGACAACCAGTAGGCACCCAGCATCCGGATCTTTTCCGAGAAATCGGCGAACTGCACCGGCTTCGTGACGTAGGAGTTGGCGCCAGCGCCGTAGGCGCGCTTCACCTCATCCTGGCGTTGAGAGGTCGTCAGCACCACCACAGGGATGGTGCGCAGGCCTTCCGAACCCTTGATCTCCTCCAGAACGCTCAAGCCATCCACCTTCGGCAAGTTCAGATCGAGCAGGACCAGGTCCGGACGCGGCGCCACTGCCGGGTCGGCGTAGGCAGCACGCCGATTCATGAAATCAAGCGCCTCGCGCCCATCCTTCACCCACACGATCTGTTGCTCGAAGCCGGCCTTACGCAAAGATCGAATCGTCAGGATCGCATGGTCGGGATCATCCTCGACCAACAGAATGCATACTGGAGAGGAGTTCAAACTGCTTCTTCCTCCCTGAAAGCGTACCTGCCACTCACTCATGGGGTCACACCGGACGGCGCACCCACTGCGGTGCCGGCGCCCGGAACGAGAGCCCACAAGCTCTCGCTGCCCCCTCCCACTTTATCGAACGACCACTTCACGGTTTTCCTATAGCCCCGCTCCATACCCGCCTCACTGTCTCGCGTGTCCGCCCCGGGTCCTTCACGACGTGGCCTCGCGTCGCCATGGGAGCGTGAAGCGGAAAGTGGCCCCTTCCCCCCGAGAAGACTCGACCCAGACCCGGCCCCCGTGGAGGTCGATGATCCGTTTCACGATTGCCAGGCCAACCCCGGTGCCTTCCACCCCCTCCAGGTCATTCAGCCGCTGGAAGACAGCGAAGATCCGTTCGTGGTAATCCGGCTCGATGCCGATCCCGTTATCGCGCACGAAGAACTCGGCGCTCTCCTCGCGCTCACACCACCCGAGCTCGATGCGCGGGTGCTTGTTGTCTGGCCCGAGGAACTTCACCGCGTTGCCCACCAGATTCGTGAAGACCTGAAGCAGACGCTCGCGGTCGCAGGCAATCGTGGGCCAGGTGTCGGCGACGACCAGCTCGACCTCGCGCTCGCGCAGGCGCGCGTGGAGAGCGTCGAGCGCTTCAGCGACCACCTCGCCCACGGGAACATCCATGAATTGTCCGGTAGCGCGGCCCGCGCGCGACAGCTCGAGAAGGTCATCAATCAAGCGCTCCATTCGCCCCGTGTTGGTGCGAATGCGCTCGAGATAGAAATGCGCGTCCTCATCCAACGCATCCCCATGATCGGAGAGCAAGATCGAGGCAAACCCCTGGATCGTGACGAGGGGCGCGCGCAGATCATGCGACGCCGTGTAAACGAAGGCCTCCAGCTCGCGGTTCTTGGCGGAGATCTCCTCGCTCTTGCGCCGCGTCTCCTCGTACAGAAGAGCGTTTTCGACGCCGACCGCGATCTGTCCTGCCACGGTCTCGACCAGGGCCACGTCCGCGTCGCGCCATTGGCGGGGCCGGCCACACTCGTGGAGGGTCACTGCCCCAAAGATCTGGTCGCGATGGCGAAGCGCGGTAGCCAAGGCCGCGCGCGTTCCGAGGGAGAGTAGTTCCTCGCGATCCTCGGGCGAGAGATCGGGATCGTGCAGCACGTCGTCGCAGATCACCGTGCTATCCGTCACCAGCGCGCGCTGGCAGACCCCTGCGGCCGGCTCGCGCCCCACCCCCACGGGTTCGATGCCCGGCTGGCAGTACTCGTGAGTCACGATGGCGGACGCGCCTTCTTGCTGACGCATGATCAGGCAGCGGCTCGCCCCAACGGCCACGCACAGCTCGCGCACCGCGGTCCCCATCACGGTAGCGACATCCAGCGTGCTCTGGATGCGCTGGCTGATCCGGTTCACCAGGCGTTCGATGCGCGCGCGGTCCTGTGCTTCCACCGCGAGACGCATGTTTTCGAGCGAGAGTGCCAGATCGTTGCACAGCACGCGGAAGAGTCGGAGGTCACCCGCTGTGAGGGCGAGTGGAGTGGCGGAGACCGCCTCCAAGACGCCGATCAGCTCGCCGCGCGCCACCAGTGGCTCGGCCAGTACCCCGCGGCATCCCAGAAGCCCCGCCAGGGGCACACGCGCGTGCAGATCCCCCGAAGCGGTCACATCCGGAATGTAGAGACCTTCGCGGGTAAAGGCCACCTGCCCCGCCACCCCCGGCGCATCCGGGCCGATGCTCTGGCGCCGCAACACCGCGAGGGCGCTCTCCGAAATGCCTGTGACCGCCTCAACCGCCAGCTCATCCGCCTCACGGTGGTAGAGGAAAAGCATTGCCATGCGTGAGCCGGTCACGCGAGCGACCTGGTCCAGCGCCGCCGAGGCGAGGTGCTCCAGGCTCGTGGCAGACGAGAGTGAATGGCTGAAGGCGTAGAGGAGTGACGACTCCGCAAAGCGCGCCGCCAGCGTCTCGTTCGCCTTCTCCAGACGCCGGCGCTCGCTGGCAACATCATGCACGATGCGCCCGCCGAGGTAGGCCACCAGCCACAACGAGATCAACACCACTCCCAGGTGGATCACGCCGTGAAGGGCGAAGCCGGTCATCCCCGGCGGCATCACCGCGATGACCGCAACGACAGCGGTCGCCAGTGCCGCCGCGACCATGGCGCCGGCCAACCCCGCCGTGAGAGCAGCCGCCAAGGCGAGGAGATGGAGGAGAAAGAGAAACGGGCTGCTGCTCCCGCCAGTCAGCCACACGGCCACCCCGACGGCGACCGCCTGTGTCGTCCAGCTTGGGATCAGGGCGCTCCCCTGGAGCCATCGCGGGAGGTTCTCTCTATCGGCAAGGAGAAGCGCCACCGCATGGAGGAGCACCAGACCCCACAGAACCCGACTGTCTAGCCCGCTCTCCGCGCCCGCGGAAAGGTGGATCAAGTAGAGTACAACTACCAGGAGGAAGAGGAGACTGCCTGCGGCTCTCCCGAGGCGCGCCAAGCTTCCCGGGCGCAGGCGTGCATCCGCCCCCGCTGCATCCATGCTCTCCTGGTGTTTGCCCATCTGCTCTCACGACAACCTGATAGTGACCTGCGCTTAAGATCATTATCGGTGAGATGACGCGAGAACTTGAGTGACCGGCCAGGCAGGCCCCCCCTCCCCCCCACTCGCCGCGAGGAGATCAGTCAACACACGCCGCCTCCCCGGCCCGCGTTCAGCCGGAACGGCGGCATCACCAGACGGCCCGCCCAATCACCCGGGAGACGGGTATCGGGCCAAAGCTGCGGCTGTCATACGAAACATGCCGATGGTCGCCCATGACGAACAGATGCCCAGCCGGAACAACCCGCCGTTCGACGCGCCCGAGCATCGGGTGGCGCGCCACGAGGACGCGCATACGCGCCAGTTCGTGGTGGGGGATCCACTCGATGTGCTCGCCATCAGGCGAGACCAACACCCACAGCTCGTCGCCGCCAATGGCGGCCACTCTCTTGATGAAGACCTCGTTTCCGTGGTGGAAAGCCACCACATCACCCCGCGCCACCGGCACGAACCGATAGCGCAGGCGATCGATGAGGAAGAATTGGCCGTCGTGCATCGCCGGCTCCATGGAGCGGCCATCCACCACGGCCACGTTCACCGGGTTGAGAAGACGCACGCCCAGCACCACCCCCAGCACGACGAGCCACCGTTTCCACGCCAAAGCCATTTCCCCCGCGAACCCCACCCACCTGATGCAGTTGTCGTGAGCGATCAGGGGGAGAGCTTCGCGATGCCCGCCGGGAACAAGAGCGCCGATCTTGCCCCAGCGCTCGCCGGCGATTGGCGTTGGTCACCTACCCGCGGCAACAGGCATGAGCCGCGTGCTGCCTGGTCTCTCCCGTCCTGATCGCCTGCTCGCCGGCAGCTTATCCGGTGGCGATCTCCCTGCCCATGGGGTCTCGCTCGCGGACGCAACGGCGTGACACCGGCGGCAGCACGGTTCATGCCATCCGGGGTTCCTTCGGCCAGAAGAGGATCACGCGCCTGGGGCGGCGGCCGCTGATGGAGGTGCGAGAGGGGCGTTCTGGGTGCCTGTCTACGAACGATGGGGCGCCCGCAGGGGAGCCCCATCCGTTCGACAGATCCCACTATCCAGAAGGAGGTACCATGCTCTACCGTTGTCGAGTTTACCCACCGTTCCTCGAGCCCAAACATGCGCGTTCATATCGAGTGCGGCACTCCGGGCATACGGTAGCGCCTGCCGGTCGCCGTCCGCGGGGTAAGGGTCCCCGGGCTGGTCTGCCGGAAGCCTTCGGCGCCCATCGTCACCGCTTCGCGGGTGGCCCCGTTGCGAGGCCGAAGGGGTCCCGCGCCTTGCGTCTCCCCAGAGATCCAAACACCTTCTGATGCACGCAACAGCGTGAATTTGGCCTGTTGAAGCAACGCGATTCTGACCCTATAACTGCAAACCCAACATGACCCCTGCCCAGGAATGCCTGGCCATGTTCCGGGTTCCTCAGAGGCTGCGAGCCGTTGGTGGATTGGGTTTGCCGCTT
>DUUU01000345.1 GCA_012841485.1 Armatimonadota bacterium | reverse complement strand
GCCCTCCGGCCCTGCATCGCCATCGATACCACAGATGAAGGAGACCGCCGCGGATGGGTTCCTATGCTAGGATTCCGACATAAGGAGAGGGCCGCCCGCACGCGCGGAGCTCGAAGCTCCGCGCTGCTTCCCGGCAAAGCCCTTCGGGCTTCCCCTACTAGTCCGTGCCTTTCTAGGGTGCCCGGGAGTATCCCCAACCCAGCCCGGCAGGGCTTCGCTCGCAAGCAGCGCGGTGATTTATCGCCGCGCGACGGGTTGCGCGCTGCCTCCGAGGCTTCGGATCCCTTATTCGGAATCCCGGGTTCCTATGCCTGAAACTTGACAATAGGGGGCGACAGAGCGACAATGATGGGGTCGGGCCACGTCCGCAGGCCCGGTGAGGAACGAAGCCAGCAAAACGATGACCGATTTACCCAGGGGAGCCCTCTCGAGGATCATGTGCCGGGCGGCCTCTGTCTCATCGCCCGTGCGGCCGGACCCCGAGCCCCCCACCAGAGAAAAAGGGGTTGTGGAAGGGGCCCCTTCTCCCACGAAGATCCAACAGGTCCGGCGCTGGAGCCTCCTGCTACGCCGCCACCGCGAGGTGCAGTTCGCCCGTGCCGCGTTGGTCGGCCTTGGCGCGGGCGCTGTGGCGGTCCTCTTTCAGAAAGCGCTCTCGCTAGCCGAAGGCGCGCGCGCCAGTCTGCTTTCCTGGCTGAAGGGCTTTCCCGAATGGGGATGGGCCGTCCTCCCCCTCGTGGCGGCGGTTCTCGCGGGGATTGCCGGGTGGTTGACGTCGCGCTATGCTCCCGAGGCAGCGGGGAGCGGCATCCCCCACTTGAAGGGCGTGCTGCTCCAGGTGCGCCGCCTCTCGTGGCGCCGCCTCCTTCCCGTGAAGTTTACCGGCGGCGTGCTGGCCATTGGGGCGGGCCTCTCTCTCGGCCGGGAGGGGCCCACGGTGCAGATGGGCGCCGCCGTCGGCCAGGCGGTCGGCCAGATGTTGAAGGTGCCGCGCCGGTCGCGCAGCCACCTGATGTCGGCCGGCGCGGGCGCAGGTCTGGCGGCCGCGTTCAATGCCCCTCTCGCAGGCTTCATCTTCACCATCGAGGAGTTGCACCGCGAGCTCTCGCCGCTGACGTACGGCACCGCGCTGATCGGCGCCGTCGTCGCGGATATCGTCGCCCGGTCCTGGATGGGCCAGTTGCCCTCCTTCCATATTTCCGGATATCCCATGCCCGATCTGACGGCGCTGCCGCTTTTCGCGATCCTCGGGCTGGTGACTGGCCTGATGGCGGCCATCTTCAACCGTGCCCTTTTGGGGAGCCTCCAGCTTTCCCACCGGCTGGAGCGCGTGCCAGCCTGGGCGAAAGCGAGCGGGCTGGGCGCGGTGGCGGGCCTGGTCGCGTGGTGGCTGCCCGAGGCGGTTGGCGGCGGGCACTCGACCGCCGAGCGTATCCTGCGGGGCGAATATGCCTCGCTCGATTTCCTCCCGTTTCTGGCGGTCCTTTTCCTCGCCAAGTTTGCGCTCACCGTGGCGAGCTACGGCACGGGCGTGCCAGGGGGCATCTTCGCACCGATGCTGGTGCTGGGCGCCAGCATCGGGCTAATGGTGGGCCAGATCAGCTTCCTCTGCGTGCCAGGCCTCGCGCATACCCCGGCAGCTTTCGCCGTCGTAGGCATGGCATCGGCGTTTGCCGCTATCGTGGGCGCGCCGCTCACCGGGGTAGTCCTCATCCTGGAGATGACCGGCAACTACGAGCAGCTCTTCCCGCTGCTGGTGGCGTGCATGGTCGCGTTCCTCACGGCAGAGCGTCTCCGGGTCGAGCCGATCTACGAAGCGCTGCTACAGTATGATCTCCAGCGTACCGGGGCCCACGCGGGGCAGTACGCCGAGCACGTGATGATGGATGTGACCGTGGAGCCGCACTCGCCCATGGATGGCCGGCGCGTGCGCAACCTGGGCTTGCCACGGGGCTGCCTCCTGGTGCTGATCCGCCGTGGCGGTCGCGAGATCGTGCCCGGCGGCGAAACCCGCCTGCGCCCCGGTGATCAGCTCCAGGTCGTAGTCGCCGGAGACATCTCGCACGCTTGCGCCCTCATCCGAGAGGCGGCGCGCTCGGTCTCCTAGATCAACCTGCGCCTCGCCTGGTAGAGCTCGTCTACTCCCCCTCCAGGTGGTGGAGGAGCAGGGCTGTGCCCACAAGGGCGGCGGTCTCGGCACGCAGGACGCGGGGCCCCAGGCTTACCGAGAGCGCGCCCGCAGCCCGGGCGGCGGCAGCCTCCTCGGGCGCAAAACTCCCCTCCGGACCGATCAGGAGCAGGACGCGAGGAGGCGTCGCGGATAGGGCAGGGGAGAGCGCAGCGCTCAGGGGGACGGTCTCGGCCTCATCGGCGAGGAGGATGCGATCGAACTCAGCCGCGCGCGCCAGCACCGAATCGAGTGGGAGGGGCGGGTGGACCACCGGAACGCGCCCGCGCCGGCACTGCTCGGCGGCCTCCCGGGCGATCCGCTGCCAGCGCTCCACTTTGCCCGCGGCGCGCTCGGCATCCACGCGGACCACGCTGCGCGCGCACTGGAGCGGCAGAATCTCGGAGGCGCCCACCTCCGTGGTCTTCTGCACCGCCCAGTCCATCTTCTCGCCCTTCAGGAGTCCGAGCGCCAGCGCAACATGGGCGCGCGGCTCGCCTGCGGCCGGGCGCCACTCTACAGCGCGCGCCGTTGCGCACCGGGGCGATATCTCCATGAGGACCGCCTCGCTCTCGCGCCCCCGCCCATCCAGGATGCAGATGCGCGCCCCGGACGAGAGACGGAGCACCCGCGCGATCTGGTGTGCCTGCTCGGGCGAGAGCGTCACCTCATCGCCACAAACCTGGCCGGGCTCGATGAAAAAACGATGCATGGTCCCTACGTGCTGGCAGCGGCGGCCCCTGCGGGCCGCGCGACTATGGCGACCCACTCCGCCTCGCGCAGAACGCGCTCGACGCGGAACCCGGCGGAAGTGAGCCCCGCTTCCACCTCATCCGCGCGCTCCGCAGGAATGCCCGCGCCGACGTAGACTCCGCCCTCGGCGAGCATCCCGGCCACTCGGGGCGCCGCCTGGAGGACGGGACCCGGGGCGATATTCGCGAGTACCAGATCCCAGCCGGATTCTTCCACGGTTGTGATGTCGCCCTCGCAGATCGTGATCTCCGCGGCTTTGCCGTTCAGCTCCGCGTTCTCCTGAGCGATTGGCACCACCTCCGGGTCGTTGTCCACCGCCAGGACGCGCGAGGCTCCGAGGAGCGACGCGGCGATGGCGAGTATCCCGGAGCCGGTCCCCAGGTCCAGAACGCGTCCGCCGGCGCGAAGCTCCTGCTGGAGAGCAAGGAGGCAGAGGCGCGTGGTGGCGTGGGCGCCGCTGCCGAAGGCCATCCCGGGATCGATGCGGACCACCACCTCGCCCTCGCCGAGCGTCACCTTCTCCGACGTGGGCGCCACGATCACGCGCCCGATGCGCGCGGGCCGGAAATACTCCTTCCAAACCTCCTCCCACGCGCGCGCGGGCACGGCCTGCGCCGTCACGAGAGCCGGCCCGGGGTCCAGGCCGTACTGATCGAGGGCGCGCACCTGCTCTTGGAGCGCGGCGATGCGCTCCTCAGCCCGGCCGTCCGCCGGAAAATAGCCGGCCACGGTGTCCGGCGCGGGGTTCTCCCAGCCGGAGCAGCCCGCGGCGCGAAGCAGCTCGCCGGCCGCTTCCACCGCCGCGGGGGTTACCTGGATCGAAACGCGAATCCACTCGTCTGGCTGCCCATGTGGGGGCATCGTCATCTCCCGTTCTAAGCGTTCTCCCCCTCGCTACGAACGCCACGCCGTGAGCAGGTACCACAGGCGATAGGTGAGGAGCGCCATGCGCGCCATGACGGTCGAGCCGAAGATGGCGCCAAACGCGACCATGAGTAGCCAGCGTCCGAGAGACGCTGTGCCCTTGACCGCCCGGCTGCGGTGCTCGAACGAGAAGAAGAAGTAGGTCATCACCGTGATGATGGTGACGACGATCACCACGTTGTTGAAGAGGATGTATGGCGGCTCCGGCTTCAGCAGCGGCAGGAACGACGCCGTGAGCTGCGGGATGTAGAGGCGCGCGAAGCCCTGAAAGGCGACGCCCGCCGCCATGCCCATCAGCGTCACCATCAGCAGCCGGCTCATCCAGGAATAGCGCGGGATGTAGACGGTGTAGAACATCAACCCCACGACCAGGACGAAGATCCACTGCCACTTCCCGTCCACCGTCATCGGTAGCCACCAGTTCGGCTTGAGCACTTGATTCCACAGAATCGAGATGCCATAGCCGGTGGCCAGCCCGATGAAGATGTGCTCGAAGAGCCGGTAGATCGGGTTCTCCTTGTAGAGAATGGTGAAGATCGCCAGCGTGGAGATGCACGCCAGCAGTGTGATCACGCCTTCCAGGCTCATGACTGCTCTCTCCGCCGTCGGTGCCGCGTGAAGTACTGGTAGTTCCCCAGGATGATGAGCGCGACGATCAAGACGTGGGCGATCGAGATGGCGTTCATCGCGCGCATCGGCGGATACTTCCAGGACAGCTCCTCCTCATAATGCTCATCCAGGAGCGCCGCGTACTCCGCCGCGCCCTTGATCCCGGCCAGCATCCCCACGAGCTGCTTCGATTGCAGGTAGGGATATGCTTCCGGGGCCATGACGGCCGTGGGCGCGTAGCCCACCGGAGTGCCCACCGCGCCGTGGAAGTACTGAATCCAGATCTCCACCGTCGCGGACGGGGTAACATCTACGATCAGGCTGAGGTCGCGCGCCGACCGAATCCCCCGCATGATGGGAAACTGCTCCAGGGAACGACCCTGGTAGTCGCGCTGGATAGTGCCAGGTATGTCGCGCTTGAGGCCCAGGATCATCGGGAGCTGCAGGGTGCGGTAGCCCCAGGTAACCCAATCGACGCCATACTGCTTGCCCAGGCGCGCCGCATGGCGCTCGGCAATCTCGTGACCCAGGGTGGGCCCGACCGGGTCGACCCCAAAGATGGCGAACGGCTTACCGGCCAGGAAGAAATGCTGGATCAGCG
>DUUU01000344.1 GCA_012841485.1 Armatimonadota bacterium | reverse complement strand
GGAAAGCCAGGGGAGCCCGCGCATCCCCATCGTTGGTATCGCCGCCGGCGTGGCCGGAGGGGAAGGCGTCGCGTGAAGTAGATCTCCGCACTGCTTGTGAGCGAAGCCCTGCCGGGCTGGGTTGGGCTCCACTCCCGGGTGCTTTAGAGCGGTGCGGGCTGGGAGGGGGAGCCCGAAGGGCTTTGCAGAGAAGCAGCGCGGAGCTTCAGCACCGCGCGCGGGGGAGCACCGGCCCCTCGTGCGTTGCGCGGGCATAGACGTCCGCGTCGGGCCCTTTCATCCGTGGTGTTGACGGCAGCGCGGGGGGAAACCGGGCGTTCCTGGATGGAGCGCGCCATCGCGCTGGCGGAACGCGCAGAGCGGTGCTGCACTCCCGTGCTGTTTTGGCCGGCCGGAGCGCGGGAAGAGGCAGAGACGGAGGTGAGCGCGATGATCTTCGAGGATCGGGTGGATGCCGGCAGGAGGTTGGCGAAAGCCCTGGAGGAGTATCGGGGCCGAGACCTCGTGATCCTCGGCGTTCCCCGCGGCGGGGTGGTTGTGGCCGATGAGGTGGCGCGGGCGCTGAACGCGCCGCTCGATATTGTCGTGGCGCGCAAGATCCCCGCGCCGGGGAACCCGGAACTCGCCATTGGCGCGGTGGCCGCGGATGGCTCGGATATGATTGACCCGATGGCCAGGCATTATCCCGGAGTGACCCCGGAGTATCTCGAGGGCGCCAAGGCGGAGCAGATCGCCGAGATTCAGCGCCGGCTACAGGTCTACCGTGGCGGCCGCCCGGCCCCAGATGTCGCGGGCAAGACGGTGATCGTGGTGGATGACGGCATCGCTACCGGAAGCACGGTGATGGCCTCGCTGCGAAGCCTGAGGAACCGGGGAGCGGCCGAGCTGATCCTCGCCGTGCCGGTTGGGCCCCCCTCTAGCGTCGAGCGCCTCCGAGGTGAGGCCGACCGTGTGGTGGTCCTGGAGACGCCAGAGCCCTTCTTTGCCGTGGGTCAGTGGTACCAGCGTTTCGATCAGGTCACCGACGAGGAGGTCGTCGAGATCCTGGGGCGGGCTGGGGCGCCCGCTACGGCGCCTGGGTAAGCGGCTGCATCTGCAGCTCCCAGAAAGTTTTGCCTGGCTCGGTCTTTCCGCGGCCACGAACGCGCATCAACAGGGTATTGTGGTGAGGGCACTCGAGCAGCACCGCATCGGTATCGCCTGGCTGTGGCCGGTGGTAGAGGAAACTGCTCTCCCCCTTGGGCGTCGTGGTATCGGCCGGACAGCGCAACACCTCTTGCTTCTCCAGATAGACGGGGAGGAGGTCCTCAAGCCGCTCCGGATACTCGCCGGTGCCGCGGGCATAGCGGTCGATGGCGCTAGCTGCGGGGAGCAGGTGGTTGCGGCCGCACTCCGCAGCCCGGCTGATCTCCTGGATGAGCCCCTTGCTGCCTCCGCTCGTCAGCATTCCCGCCATGAAGTAGCTGGCAGACAAGAGAGCAAAGATCACCAGTACCACCAGGAAAAAGACGGCTGTCCAAAGACGGCGAGAGTTGACGCGCTGGAAATCACCCGACGACCGCTGCCTCATGATGTTTTCTCCTGTGCCTTCCGCTTGCGTTGACAGGCCGGACAGAGCGCTGCTCCGTAGGTCTGCATACTGTAGTTATACTGCCCCTGCGTCACAACGCGCCCGCAGCCGGGGCTGCTGCAGACGAGCTCGTTGGCGCGTGCCTCGGGGGCGGGATGCGCGCTCCCGGCCGGCATCGGCGTGAACGCCATCGGCCTGTCGCCAGACGTCGGCCCTGGCTCATCCTTGCCCTCCTCGGCGGT
>DUUU01000343.1 GCA_012841485.1 Armatimonadota bacterium | reverse complement strand
CTGATCAAGACCCGCGAGAGCACAGCCGAGCCCCTTCAGGCGATGGGCCCCGGCCAAACAATCACCAGCGCGACGGAGGCACGTGCCACGGCGCTGGCGCGAAACCCGTGGATCTCGCGCTTCCCGGTGCTTCTGGAGGCGGTCGTCCCGACGTACCGGGAGGGGACCTGGGTGCTGCGCGACACGGAGGGGAGCCTGCTCCCACTCCATCCGCGGTTCGACCGAGGCTGGCAGCTCCTCGCCCTGAGCGGCGGGCATCCGCTCGCCCTCTTTGGAGAGTGGGAGGAGGACCACTTCCTTCCCCTCAGTGCATGGGCCGATAGCGTGTTTCTGGGACTATGAGGTGCACACGCCCGAACAAGGGCGGAACCGGCGAGGAAGTTCGCTTGAAGGTGGTATCTGAGGAGGAGCATGGGCGAACAGGGAGCGTCATCTCACACCGCCTGGAACGAGTTGGTCGCCGCAGCTCTCATCGGCGGCGAGCGGGAGGCCGTCCGGCTGCCGGACGAGGGCCCGCTGGGTGAGGTGCTGAGCCGGCTGGAATGCCCGTCACGCGAGCAGCAGCTTCTGGGTGCGGCGGCGATCCTCTCGCTCTACCGGCGCGCCGGCGCGCGCCCCGCCGTAGAGACAGCCCCCCCGCCGGAGCCCTCTCCTGCGGAGTCACTCTCGCGCTGCCCCTCATCCGTCGGCCGCTACCTGGCGGAGATCCTCTCGGGAACGCGCGCGGAGCTCCTGTCGGAGTGGCTGGATGCCGCCGCGGCCGCCGGGATGCGCGCGCCCGAGGAGCTCCTTCCGGCGCTCCTGGACCTGGGCGCCGCGCGTGAGGGCATTCGCGAGAAGCTCCTGCCCGTCCTGGGAGAGCGGGGAAGATGGCTGGCCCGGCACAACCCGGACTGGGCCTATGCCCTCGGCCCCGAGGAGGCGATCGATTGGGAAACGGCACCGCGAGTGGCCCGCCTGGCTCTCCTCAAGCGACTTCGCGCCACCGACCCGGCACGGGCGCGGGAGCTGCTTCAATCCACCTGGGAGCAAGACCCACCCAACGAGCGCGCGGCGTTCATCGCGCACCTCGATGTCGGCTTGAGCATGGAGGATGAGCCGTTCCTGGAGGCGGCATTGGATGACAAGCGCAAGGAGGTGCGCACTCAGGCCGCCGAGCTGCTCGCCAAGCTGCCCCAATCCCGCCTCAGCGCGCGCATGCTGGAGCGGGTGCGCCCGCTGCTTAGCTTCACGCCGGGCCAGCCCTCGCGCGTCCTGGCGTTCATGCCGGGCAAGAAGCCTTCGCTGCAAGTCACCCTCCCCGAGGCGTGCGACCGGGCGATGGCGCGCGACGGGATCGAGGCGAAGCCGCCCCCCGGCATGGGGAAAAAGGCGTTCTGGCTGATGCAGATGATCGCCGTAATCCCTCCGGCCACCTGGTGCGAGATGTGGGGCACGCCCCCACAGGTATTGATCGAGGCCGCGAGAGAGACCGAGCATCATCGAGAGCTGCTGGAGGGCTGGGCGCGCGCCGCCGTGCGCCACGGCGATCCGGAATGGGCCGAGGCGCTTCTCTCCGCGTCGATCCCCAGCTTGCCCGAGGGGGTGGCGGCGGAGCTAGTGGACCCGCTGCCGCCCGAGCGCCGGGAAGCCGCGCTCCTTCCCCACATCCAGGCCGACGGGGATCGACTTCGGTTGGTGCCGCTGCTCATGCGTTGCCGGCACGCCTGGAGCGAGACGTTTACCCGCGCGGTGCTCGCCCTCATGCGGGAACACACTCAAAGGGCAGGCCACCTCTTTGACTGGCGCATCCATAGCGCGCTGAAGCAATTCGCCCACTACGCGGCGCCCACCCTGGCGGACGAGGCAGCGCGGATGCTCGGCGCATCACCCGAGGCGATGCGGCAGGGCTCTGTAGAGCAGTTCCTGGACCTGCTCCACTCCCGCCGTCAGATGCTGGCGGCCTTCAGTGATAAGGAGACCAGATGATGACAAACATCCTGCGACAGCACGCGGAGCAACAGTACGCCGAGGAGCTGGAAGCGCTCGCCGAAGCAGACTCCCGCCCGCGTCCCCCGAACTGGCGGCTATCGCCCTGGGCGGTGGTCACCTACCTGCTCGGGGGAAAGCTGGAGAACGGCTTCGCGGTGACGCCGAAGTACATCGGCAACCGCCGCCTGATCGAGATCGCCGTCGCCACCCTGGCGACGGATCGGGCGCTTCTCTTGCTGGGCGTGCCCGGCACCGCGAAGACGTGGGTCTCCGAGCACCTCGCGGCAGCCATCGCAGGCGATTCGACGATGCTCATCCAGGGCACGGCGGGCACGAGCGAGGAGCAGATCCGCTATGGCTGGGACTACGCGCGGCTTCTCTCGGAGGGGCCCTCGCGCCGGGCGCTTGTGCCAAGCCCGTTGATGCGTGCCATGCAGCAGGGGAAGATCGCCCGTGTCGAGGAGTTGACGCGCATCCCCGCCGACGTGCAGGACACCCTGATCACCATCCTCTCGGAGAAGACACTCCCGATCCCGGAGCTGGGCGAGGAGGAGCAAGCGGTGAAGGGGTTCAACGTCATCGCCACGGCGAACAACCGCGACCGGGGCGTCAATGAGCTCTCCAGCGCCCTGAAGCGCCGCTTCAACACCGTGGTCCTCCCGGTGCCGGAGAGCGCCGATGAAGAGGTGGAGATCGTCCAGCGCCGCGTCGAGAGTCTGTGGCGTGCTCTGGAGCTGCCGGCGCCACCGCCGGGCGTGCAGGAGATCCGCCGGATCGTCACCATCTTCCGGGAGCTGCGGAACGGCGTCACCGCCGATGGCAAGACGAAGGTGAAATCGCCCAGCGGCACGCTGAGCACCGCCGAGGCGATCTCCGTGGTCAGCAACGGTATGGCGCTCGCGGCGCACTTCGGCGACGGCACCCTCCGTGCTGCCGACGTGGCCGCCGGCCTGATCGGCGCCGTCGTCAAGGACCCGGTCCAGGATCGCGTCGTCTGGCAGGAGTATCTGGAGACGGTCGTCAAGGAGCGCGATGGCTGGAAGGATCTCTATCGGGCGTGTCGGGATGTCTCGTGATGCCGGGCGCCACCCGCGCGCGGCGCTCCCAGCGGGGCGCCGCACGGCCGGGCCCACTTCAGCAGCGCGTTACGAATGACGCTTGATGGAGGAGATGCCAGTGTCCGAACCAGTCACCCACGTGTTCGGCATACGCCACCACGGCCCCGGGTCGGCGCGGAGCGTCTTGAAGGCGCTGGAGGCACTGCAGCCGGATATCATCCTGGTCGAGGGGCCACCGGATGCCGAGGAGGTGCTGCCGCTCCTGACCCACGCCGAGATGGAGCCGCCGGTGGCACTTCTCCTCTACGTGCCGGAGGAGCCCAGCCGCTCCGTATCGTATCCCTTTGCCCTCTTCTCGCCCGAGTGGCAGGCGCTCCGGTATGGCCTCACACGCGGCATTCCCACGCGCTTTATCGACCTGCCGCAGGCGCACCAGCTCGCGATGCGGGAGGATGCGGGGGCTGCCGGATCCGAAGCGGTCGAGGATGAGAGCGATCCGGTAGCCCCGCCCGAGCCCGCGGAGGTGGTGCGCCAGGATCCGTTGGGCTGGCTGGCAGCGGCGGCAGGCTATAGTGACGGCGAGCGCTGGTGGGAACACATGGTGGAGCAGCGCCTGGATGGCGATGACCTCTTTGCCGGCATCTGCGAGGCGATGGCGGCGCTGCGCGCAGAGATGCCGCGAGAGGAGGACCCGCTGGAGGAGCGGCGGGAAGCCTACATGCGCCGGTGCATCCGCCAGGCACGGAAGGAAGGTTACGAGCGCCTCGCCGTGGTGTGCGGCGCCTGGCACGCGCCGGCGCTCGCGGAGATGCCACCGGCCTCCCACGACGCGAAGCTGCTCGCCGGGCTCCCCAAGGTGAAGGTGAGCGTGACCTGGATTCCCTGGACCTACGGCCGGCTCGCCCGTTCCAGCGGCTACGGGGCCGGGATCGAATCGCCCGGGTGGTATCACCACCTCTGGAGCGAGTCCGACCGCGTCGCCATTCGCTGGATGACGCGCGTGGCCAGCCTGATGCGCGCGCACGATCTGGATGCTTCTGCCGCGCACGTCATCGAGGCGGTGCGCCTGGCCGAGTCGCTCGCGGCTTTGCGCGACCGCCCTTTGCCCGGCCTGGATGAGCTGAACGAGGCGGTGCGAGCCGTCTTCTGCTTCGATAGCGACCTCCCGATGCGCCTGATCGAGGAGCAGCTCATCGTCGGCGAGAGGCTCGGCAAGGTGCCGGAGATCACGCCCCAGGTGCCCCTCCAACAGGACCTGGCGCGGCTGCAAAGACGCCTTGGCTTGCCCCCGGATCCCACCCAAAAGAAGCTCGACCTCGACCTGCGCGAGCCCCTCGGGCTGGCACGCAGCCATCTGCTCCACCGGCTCGCCCTCCTCGGCATTCCCTGGGGCCAGACCGAGCGCGTCGCCGGAAAGCAGAGCACCTTCCACGAGGTCTGGAGTCTCCAGTGGCATCCGGAGTTCGCCGTGGCCCTCATCGAGGCGGGAATCTGGGGCAACACCGTGGCGGCCGCCGCTGCCGCGAAGGCGCGTGATCTGGCCCAGCGCGCCCCGGACCTCCCCGCGCTCACGGAGCTTGTGGATCGCGTGCTCCTTGCCGACCTGCCGGAGGCAATCGACCCCCTGATGGCTCTCCTCCAGGAGCGGACGGCGCTGACCAGCGATACAACCCACTTGATGGAGGCGCTCCCCCCGCTGGCCAGGGTGCTCCGCTATGGGAACGTGCGCCACACCGACGCCACGATGGTCGCCGGCGTCGTGAATGGCATCGTGGCGCGCATCTGCGTTGGATTGCCCAACGCCTGCTCCTCGCTCGATGACGATGCCGCCGCGGAGATGTATGACCGTCTTGTGAACACCGACGACGCGATCCGCCTGTTGGAGAATCCCGAGCACGTGTCGGAGTGGCACGAGGTCCTTGCTCGCCTCGCCGACCGGTCTGGGCTGCATGGCCTAATCGCTGGCCGGAGCTGCCGGCTTCTACAGAGCGCCGGCGTCTTTGATCCGGAGACGTGCGCTCGGCACATGAGCCGGGCACTCTCGCGGGCCTCCGAGCCGGCGCAGGCTGCCGCATGGCTCGAAGGCTTCCTCAAGGGGAGTGGCCTGCTTCTGCTGCACGATAAGGAGCTCTGGCAGGTGCTTGATACCTGGCTGACCGAGCTCTCCGCAGAGAGCTTCGCGGCGGTGCTCCCGCTCTTGCGGCGGACCTTTGCAACCTTCCCTGCCCCGGAGCGGCGGCAGATGGGGGAGCGCGTTCGCCTGGGAAAGGCGGCAGGCTCCCAGGTCCCCGGCATGGACGCGGGCTTCGATGCCGAGCGCGCGGTGTCCGTCCTGCCGCTCGCCGCCCGGCTTCTGGGCATCGACTGGCCGCCCGCCGGCGCCGCCGCGAGGAATGCTGGAGACCGCGGGGAAGCGTCGTGAAGTTTGGTGACTTCGAGAGCCGGGCGCGCGCGCTGGAGCCTCTCCACCCGCCGCCCGGCGTCTGGATTGGCTTGCGCCCGGGAGGCGGGTAGCGGGAGCAGAGATTGGAGTGGTCGGCGAGATGGCGATAACACCGGACGAGCGTCTGCGGCGGTGGCGGCTGGTCCTCGGGTCGGGCCAGGCAGATGGGGTGGGCATGGAGCTGACAGGTGTGGATCGGGCAATCGACCAGGCGCTGGAAGCCCTGTACGACTCTGACCGCAGTGGTGGGTTGGGCAGCTCCGCGCCGAGTGTGGCCCGGTGGCTGGGCGATATCCGCACCTACTTCCCCAAGTCGGTGGTGCGCGTGATGCAACGCGATGCCCTCGAGCGCCTGAACCTCCGGCAGATGCTCCTGGAGCCGGAGCTGCTGGAAGCAGTGGAGGCCGATGTGCACCTCGTCTCCACCCTCCTCTCGCTGAAGAGCGTGCTCCCGGGCAAGACGAAGGAGACCGCGCGCATCGTGGTGCGCCGTGTCGTCGAGGATCTGGAACGCCGCCTGGCAGCGCCTACGCGGCAGGCGATCCAGGGCAGCCTGAATCGCGCCGCACGCAATCGCCGCCCGCGGTATTCGGAGATGGACTGGCACCGCACCATCCGCGCTAACCTGAAGCACTACCAGCCGGAGTACCGCACCATCATCCCCGAGACGCGCATCGGCTACGGACGGAAGCGTTCCCTGCTGCGCGAGATCATCCTCTGCGTGGATCAGAGCGGCTCGATGGCCGCCTCGGTCGTCTACGCGGGCGTCTTCGGGGCGGTCCTCGCCTCGCTGCCGGCGGTCAAGACGCACTTTGTCGCTTTCGATACGGCGGTCGTCGATCTCACCGAAGAGCTGCATGACCCGGTAGAGCTCCTCTTTGGCACCCAGCTGGGTGGGGGCACCGATATCAACCGCGCGCTCGCCTATTGCCAGGGCCTGATCACCCGCCCCATGGAGACAATCCTCATCCTCCTGAGCGATCTCTACGAGGGGGGCGACGAGGAGGAGATGCTGAAGCGCGCCGCGGCCCTTGTCAACTCCGGCACCCAGGTGATTGCGCTTCTTGCCCTGAGCGATGACGGCCGGCCCGCGTTCCACCACGATATCGCGTCGGCGATGGCCGGGATGGGGATCCCGGCGTTTGCCTGCACTCCCGATCTCTTCCCGGAATTGATGGCCGCCGCGATCAACCGCCAGGAGATCGGGCAGTGGGCCGCCAAGCATGATATCGTGACTGCTCAGTAGGAGCGTTGGAAACACCATTGTTTTGGAGAGATGCGCATCATGGCAGATTGGAGATGGGCGAGAGGGTTGCTCGCGGGGGCCGTGGCCGTGTTGGCACCCCTTCTCCTGGGGTGTCATGACTCCAGTAATAACCGGGTGGAGGAGACACACTCCGGCCCCAGGCAGGTGGAGTTGCAGACGCACCTCGAATGGTCGGAAGGGAGCACGCAGCTCTACGCGATCATCGGCGCGGGCTGGCCGCCCTCCGGTCTCCAGCGAACCTCGTGGCAGGAAGGCACGAACTACTCCATCGAGCCCCGCGTGAGCATCAAGAGCGTCCGGCTTCTGGATGACGGCATGACCCTCTGCCTCACGACGGCTGAGCAGGCACCGGGCACGCGCTATCAGGTGCGCTATACCCCGAAGGTGTCGTTCCCCGCGCCACCCCTGGAAGGCTTTCCACAGAACCCGGTGCTGACCGCCGTTGCCGTCGATGCCACGCACGTGGTCGTCGTACCCGACACGCACCATCAGGAGCGCGTGGACTGGGCGGATGCGAGTAGCTACCGCTTTGAGCCTCCACTCGCCGTTCACTCGGCCCAGGTCAGCGCGGATGGCCGGCTGGTGCGCCTGACAACGGCCGAGCAAGAGGCATCCGCCAGCTACAAGCTGCGCGTGGGTGGCATCGCCACGCCTATCGTCCGGTAAGCAGTGCCGCGCGAACACACCACGCCCCCATTGAACGGGCACCGCTTCCTCTGTTACATCCGCCACGGTTTGGTTGTCAAAAGGAGGTGGCAAGGCGGTGGCATCACGCGCGGGAGACGTAGGGCGCACCGCGAGCCATGAGACTGAATGGGAACCCGTCCACAACACGGCTGTTCGTGCCACGCCCTCTCCCCCTCCTGGCGTGACAGGCTGGAGCCGCGCTCGCGCGGCGGGATCCCAGGCCGAAAGGAACCACTCGATGAGTACCATCGGATTCGGCGTGATTGGGTGCGGCGGTATCAGCAACGTGCACCTCACCGCCCTCTCCAAGCGCGACGATGCTCGCATCGTCTGCGTCTCAGACATCAACCCGGATGCCGCTCGCGGCCAGGCGGAGAAGTACGGCGCCGGCAAGTGGGTAACCGACGCCAACGAGCTCCTGGCGATGCCGGAGGTCAACGCCGTCGTCGTCTGCACGCCCACCTTCCTCCATCCGGAGTATGTGATTGCCACGGCCAAAGCGGGCAAGCACGTCCTCTGCGAGAAGCCGATTGCCATGACGCTGGAGGATGCCGACCGCATGATCGCCGCGTGCGAGGAGGCGGGGGTCTTCTTCATGATCGCGTTCGTCCGCCGCTTCTGCAACGAGTGGCTGAAGCTGCGCGAGATCATCCAGAGCGGCGAGCTCGGCCGGCCAGTCCTCTGGCGCGGCGTCTCCGGCAGCTCCGGACCGCGCAGTCCCTGGTTCCTCGATGCCCAGAAGGGCGGCGGCCCCTTCATCGATGGCTGCGTCCACGATTGGGACTTCGCGCGCTTCACCTTCGGCGAGCCGGAGGTGGTCCTTGCCTCCGTCCGGCACATGAAGGAGGGCGATTCGACCTCCCTCGATACCGGAAGCGCCATCGTCCGCTTCCAGTCCGGGGATGAGCTGATGCGCAGCTGGACGTGGGGCCTCCCCGGCACCGCGTGCCGCACGCAAGGCCTCTCCGATGTCATCGGACCCAAGGGCGCTCTGCGCTTCCCTGGCGCGCCGGCACAAGGCGCGAAGACCAACAGCTTCGTTCTCACCGACGGCGACGGCGTCGAGCACGCGCTGGAGTACGAGCACACCATCGGCCAGGAGTGGTTTGACGCCCAAATGGATCACTTCGTCACCTGCGTCAAGGAAGGCCGGCAGCCCTCGGTCACCGGCGTGGATGGCAAGAAGGCGCTCGCCATCGGACTGGCGGTGCTCGAGGCAGGCCGCACGCGCAAGCCGGTTGTGCTCGGCTGAGTCTCGCGATCTCGCATGGGGAGCCTGGAGTGGAAGCCTCCGCTTCCGTTCCAGGCTCCTCTTCGCCTAGCATGGGAGGGCGTATCCCGCGTCCTGTCATCGAGGGAGAAAACAGGTGGTGAACGGCGTTGAGCGCTTCGGGGTCTCCATGGCCCCCGATCTTCTGAGCAAGTTTGACGAGGCCATCGCGACACGCGGCTATACCAATCGCTCTGAGGCGATTCGCGACATCGTGCGCGACTACCTCATCGAACAACAGTGGGAATCCGGCGAGGAGGAGGTGATCGGCACGCTCACCCTCGTCTACGACCACCACGAGCACGACACCATGGAGCAACTCACGGCGCTACAGCACCTCTACCACGAGGCGATCCTCTCCACCCTGCACATCCACCTCGATGCGCATCACTGCCTGGAGGTGATCGTTGTCCGCGGCTCCTCAACCGATGTTCGTCGCCTGGCCGACAAGGTGATCACCACCCGCGGCGTCAAGCACGGCAAGCTCACCTGTACCACCACCGGCCAGGACCTCGCCTGACATGATACCGCGCGGAAGGGTAGCCCCCGGACGGTGTGGAATCTGCATGGGTGAGGACTATTGACTATGACCGATGAACTGTATCACCAGGTGTTCGCGTGCGGGTGCATCCGCTTTGGCGAGTTCAAGCTCCGCTCGGGGCTCGTCTCGCCTTTCTACGTGGATCTCCGCGTGCTCATCTCCTGCCCGCAGACGCTGCGCGCCCTGGGCGAGGAGATGGCGCAGTTGCTCAAGCAGCTCGCACCGGACCGCATTGCCGCCCTTCCCTACGCCGGGCTCCCCATCGGGGTAGCCGCCAGTATGGCAAGCGATATCCCGCTCATCTACCCCCGCAAGGAAGCGAAGGGGTACGGCACCGGCCGGCTGATCGAAGGTTCGTTCAATCCAGGCGAGCGCGCCGTGGTCGTGGATGACGTGATCACCGATGGCGCGACCAAGATCGAGGCGATCAAGCCGCTCGAGGAAGCCGGATTGGTGGTGAAGGATGTCGTCATCTTGCTGGACCGCGAGCAGGGCGGCGACCGGGTGCTGGCCCGCCACGGCTACACGCTGCACGCGCTGATGCACCTCACGCCTACACTTGATGCGCTCGTGCGCCTGGGACACATCACCGACGAGCAGCGGCAGGCGGCGCTGCGCTTCGTCGCCGAGCACCAATTCTCTTAGGCATCCGGCGGCGCGGAAGATGGGCTCCTCCTGCTCGCGCCAGCGTTCGCTGCCCTGTTGGCCCGGTTTCACGGCCACCTGCTCTGCGATAGACGCTTTGTTAAGCAACAGCGGCCCGGCACGCGATAGGGAGGATGTAGGAGGAGTCCCATGCATTCCCTTGAGTACTTTGCTATCATCGAGCGTGACCACACGGTCCAGAACCCCTCGTCGCCAGAGAAGATCCATCTGCTGGCCAACTATTGCCAGGTGCGCCACGGGCTGCGCGTGCTCGACGTGGGGAGCGGCAAGGGTTACCTCCTCTGCACGTGGGCAAAAGAGTGGCAGATTGAGGGCACCGGCCTGGAGATCAACCCCTGGTTT